>JAHEDA010000119.1 GCA_024641445.1 Gammaproteobacteria bacterium | reverse complement strand
AGACCAGACCGAGTGATGCCCATAGTAGCGTCGTGGTAGTCAGCTGTAGCCAGATCATGCCACGTGCACTTTTCTCCCGCAGTCCAAGCATTTGTCGCAACAGTCGATGCCACCGACGAGGTCCGCTCTCGAGTGCGGTATAGACATCGCGCAGGAGTCGCTGAGCCAAGAGCAAGAGGGCTATCACTAACAATGAGCCCAGGCTTGCCTGCATGAGGGTCTGTGTCAAACTCCGATACCCACTCCATTCAGACACCAACATCAGCACCAGCATGGCCTGCACCACAACCTGCACTATCAGATGTCGGCCACGATTCTCCTTACTACTAAATAACCAACTCAACCACATCAGCGTCAGTATCAGGCACGTCACAATGATATCGAGCACAGGCAGATAGAGTGCTTCAGGCACCATCCCTGTATCTGCCACAAGTTCAAGGAAGTAGGCCAACACGAGCCAGAGACCTAACCAGCGTGCTCGCACACAGAGATAACAAGACGTCACGTCGGAGAGCGCGAGATAACGTTGAGCTGGGGCAAACGGTCTGATAAAGATACGCAGACAGGCTGACCAGACTAGCCAGAGGAGAACAGGATAGACCAGCACACTGACCAATTCATATATCGCACCCGACAGGGCCAGCTCGCAAAAAATAATAATGGCAGCTGTAACACCCAGGTAGGGTAGATAGTGTAATAACGAGGAAGCAGCTGCCTGGGAGAAGCGTGCAAAGAAGGTCTCATCCCAGGGGATTTCGTGCAGACCCTTCACCGCATGAGGCCTGAACAGTATGATCACCCACGTCACTACAACTACGAGGAACAATAATCCCACCCATCTCATCAGACTTATATCTTGAGCGGTACTAATCTTCTGCTGAATGTGTTGCAGTACTTCGGCCCACATAGCTGGCCACTGATAACTTTTTTGCACCAGGTTTGGCAGATCGGGGCCCGTCTCCATGATATCCCGGAGTAAACTACTCTGTTCCCCACTCGCCGCAGATAAAAGCAGTTCATCACTCCGTTTTAACAATGACTGACAGGTATTTAATTTGGCCAGGGATCGCACCCTGGAGTCCTCCAGGGCCGCGCGGTTTTGCTTTACCAAGGGGGACTCACCACGGACAACCTGGCCGAGGTTGTTTTGTTCCGACATAAGATGTTCTAACTCTTTGTCGGCCTCGGCGACACAAGCCGTTGCAAAACTACGGACCACTGCGAGTTGTTTGGTAATACCTCGAAAATTGGTCTTATGAGTGACGTGCTGTAGCTGGTGATGCAGGTTATCAATCTGTGTAACGTACTGCTCTATCTGGTCAGAGGCAGAAGCAGAAACGTGCCCAAAGACGGTTAAAAAAAGGATTAAAACAGAACCTTTAATCAACTTACTAAACATCGGAGTTGGAGCTCTGTGCATCTGATTCATTAGGCGATAATAGCCCATCGAGTACACGCATGTGAATAGAATCACCCCTGTGCATTAGTCATCAAACTTTCCGACGCAGTTCCAACCGCCGCAAAAACTCCGCCATGATGGTCTCGTACAGGGCATCACCCACTTTGGCATCTTCAACTCCGGCATCGAGATTTGGATTGTCATTCACTTCAATAATGTAGACCTTATCACCCTTCTGTTTCAGATCCACGCCATAAAGACCATCACCAATCAGGTTGGCGGCGGCCAGTGCCGTTGAAATTACCGTAGGTGGTACGTCTTCGATCAAAAAGGTCTCGAAGTTTCCCTCCTCCGCTTGCCCGGAGTCCTCATGTTTGACAATCTGCCAGTGCGCCTTAAACATGAAATACTTGCAGGCAAAGAGCGGCTTGCGATTCAAAATGCCCACACGCCAGTCAAAATCGGTATATAAAAATTCCTGCGCCAAAATCAGGTCTGATTTTTTGAACAACTCAGCCAACATGGTCTTGGCCTCTTCCTCGGTGTTGGCCTTATACACACCACGCGAGAACGAACCGTCAGGGATCTTCAGCACCATGGGGAAACCCATGTCTTTCGGCAGCATATCACTGCTGCTCTTGTGCAGAATCGCAGAGCGAGGCGTAGGTATTTTTTTCGAGGCCAATAATTCCGAGAGATAAACTTTATTGGTGCAACGTACGATTGAATCCGGGTCATCAATGACGACCATACCCTCCGCCTCCGCCTTCTTCGCAAAACGATAGGTATAGTGATTTATATTCGTCGTCTCACGAATGAAGAGGGCGTCGTATTCGGCCAGGCTTGCATAATCCTTCTTTTCGATGATCTCGACATCAATGCCGAATTTCTTACCCGCCTTGGCAAATTTCTGCAAGGCGCCCATGTCTGAGGGGGGGATCGTCTCGTTGGGGTTGCGCAGGATGGCCATGTCATAGCGCGAGGGTTGTTTGGGCTTGCCAATTCGCAGAGGCTTTTGCAGGAACTTGTTGCAGGCCTCGACGAAGAATGCACTTTGCTCTTCACTGAAGGTGTTCAGTGACAGGGTGCGGATGGCGCCGACACGCCAGGTCTTGTCGCGGCGGAATTCTACCCGCAACAAAGGACAAGGAAAGACCTCATAGATTTGACGCGCTAGATTTTGCAGTTCTGACGCCTTGCAAAACCCAAATATGATATCCAGTTCAAACCGATCCAGTTCGCGGGTGAGCTGATGCTTGGCCAGGGCGCGTTGTACCGCACCCTCCAGTTCCTCGGTATTCAGGCTGTAGATAAGACGGCTGCTCAGATCCGTAATAGTGCGAATACTTGGCAGGGCACGGTGATGTCTCGCCTCGGCCAGGAGTGAACAGTAATACCCCGTCTCCAGATACTTATAGTGCCGACAGAGATTAATTACCTTGACCCGCCGCATCTCCAGAAACTCTGGCTGCGATAGGTAGGCCTTGGCATCAACGACACGGATATCGGGGTATCCGGCCTTCCAATCTTTGCGATTTTCAACGACAACGAGATGTTGGGATGTATTTTTATCCTGCATTGTGGGTAACAACTAACCTCTTTTCTTGATTATGATAACGGCCTTCTGACTCGATTTACCGTAGCGCGCCATGCGTTCAAAATCCTTACGCAGGATCGGCATGTTTACCACATCTGTTTGTGACTTGCTGGCGTCATAATCCACCAGTGGGTCATGCACATAGATATAGTGTTCATCAAAGCCGGTGACGACAAGCCAGTGTGGTGATTTCTCGTGATAGATGCGATACGAACTGATGAGTACGATAGGCACGCCACCAGCCTCGAATTTTTCCTGAATCTGTGCGACGTTGAGTGCACCATGATTCAATCCAATCTGTAGTGACCGTATCTGCGAGATGAAGTCCTCCTGCACCAGGCGCATAACCTCTTTTTTATCTTCGCTACGGACCGAGTCGATAAACATGGCGCCGGGGTCATTGACGTAGATCTCGACATCAAAGCCCCGATTGTATGCCGCCAGGGCCATGCCGTAGGGGTCACAGCCACCGTGTCCCGAGGTCATGAAGATCGTTGTAGATTCACGCCATAGACGCAGCTCAAGTTGTCGGTCGAGCTTGATATCCTTGTTTAGTGCATTCATGGCCATCATCAACGTCGCCGGTCCGCAGGTAAACTCAAGGGTCTGCTCGTAATAGGGGGTGCGCATGATATCCGGGTTGAGATGCGGCGCCAGATTCTTCTCCATCCGCACGGCATCCATATGGTCTTCGTAATAGTCCTTGGCACTACCAATACGCTTGTACCCATGCTTTTCGTAAATCCTGATGGCATTGAGATTATCGGAACGCACCTCCAAGCGCAGCCCGATACACTCATGCTGGCGAGCCTTCTCCTCCGCCAATTTGAGCAGCTCACCGCCAAGCCCCTGCCCTTGATACTCTGGCAGCACTGCAATCGAATAGAGTCGCGCCAGCGAGGTCCCCGTATTGAACAGCAGCATGGCGTAGCCAATGGCCTGCTTGCCCTCCTCCGCGAGTAAGGTCTCGGCATTGGCCTTGCTTAACAGGTAACGAAAACTACGGCGACTAAACCGATCAATGGCAAAACTGCTTTCTTCGAGATTGACCAGGGCCTCCAGGTCTTGCAACCCGGCCTTGCGTACTACCGTCTCACCCCGTACTGCAGTGGCAAGCGGTGTAGCAGGTGAATCCTGGTTCACCTTGTGACTGGCATTTTCTGAAGGCATCAACATACTCGTCGTTACAGGTAGGGATTTACACACAATTCACATCGAGGAATGACTCATGGGTTTAAGGCAAGTTCAATTCTGTATGGGCGCCGCCGCCGCACCCTGTGCCTCACTATCCTGAGATGGTTCGTTATTCTGCGATAACAGGCTAAGGCACTCCGCGACATATTCTTGAATATCGCCCTGATTCGTCAGTCCAGCCTCAGCTGCCTGGCGAGTACAGGTGGCGCGCATATCTTCTCGCCCCGTCTCGGCAGCCGCGACGCCCATCAAAAACACGAGACCGACAATCGCCGTCCGTAACAGCGCCCAAACCATATAATACACCTCTGCTTTGAATATCATTCCAATGATCCGCGCTGTATAGCGGGATTGCATCCACCGGGTAAAACAAAATATTTTCACCGTCAGGATTCCAGAAATCAATCGGTGGCACCCCGTTCACCAATGTAACTCTTTGTATTTTCAATCTAAATTAAATCAGAGGGTAAATTTATACGGTTCATCATGACGCTATAGTTAAAAATTGCTATTCTAATCAACACGATAAAAATAACGAATCAAACAGCCATCTCCCATGGATATTGACGCCCTCAAGACCTTTCTCGAGGTCAATCGCACCCGCCACTTTGGCAAGGCCGCCGAAAATCTGTTTCTAAGCCAGTCGGCCATCAGCGCGCGCATCCGTATTCTTGAGGAGGGTGTGGGTGTCCCGCTCTTTACCCGCGACCGCAAAAATATCCAACTCACGGCGGCGGGCGAGAAGATGTTGCGATATGCCGAGACCATTCTCACTACCTGGAACCGTGCAAGGCAGGAGATCGCCGTAAATGACGTCGATAAGGTCCCCTTTATCGTTGGCGGGGTGCCTAGCCTGTGGGACATCAATCTCCAGGGCTGGCTGGAATACATGGTTCAGAGCCTGCCCGAATTGGTGATCCAGGCCGAGCTGCAGAATGCCTCGACACTCCTGCGCCAACTGGGTGAGGGCAACATGGATTTGGCCTTTGTGTTTGAGGCCCCACAATCCTCCGACCTGGAGGTAGTAGAGATAGCCAAGGTCCCCCTGACGATGGTCAGTAACCGACCCCGACTCAACATAGCCCAAGCCCTACAGAGTGATTACATACTGGTGGATTGGGGCAGTGCCTTTGCCGTCAATCACGCCCGCCACTTTCCTGACATGCCGACACCACGTATGCGAGTGGGTCAGGGGCGGGTCGCGCGTGATTACATCTTAAAGGCGGGGGGCACAGCCTACCTGGCCGAGAGCATGATTACCGATGAATTGAAAAAGAAGCGCCTCCACAAGGTAAAGGACGCCCCCAGGATCGAGCGAGCGGCCTATGCACTTTACCCACTACAGAGTGAAAAAATGGAGATCGTTCAACACGCCTTAGGCTACTTTCTAAAACGCGGTAGAACCTGAGCAGCACAGATAGCACGACTCAGGGACTACATCAGGGATTGTTACAGATAGAAATCGTCTTGCAGTTGCTCCTTTAGACGCTTCTCTTCCAGGTAATCCTCAAGCCGACGACGGACGGCCACCTGTTTAAGCCCCTCGTTGGCGACCTTGTCATCCAGGCGAATCTCTTCAAAATCACCATCCGCCTCATCGTCATCCAGCTCTGCGCTGGCGGGGGCTGGCGCCGCCTTTTTGGGCTCATCGACAACCTGCTTGACCTCAGAACCATTTTTCTTGGCCATAGATACCCTCGTATAGTGTGACCTGCCAACACCTATATTATCGGCGTTGTCCGTAAACCGTTTAGGTTTTGGCGCATATCTAAGGTCAGGGGGAATTTATGTAAAGTTGAAATTATTAATCATTACATTCGGTATTTTTAATCGTTCTAAAAATAAGACTCGGGACTCGTCAGGTAAAATCTGACGGCAATAAAAAAGGCCTCGTTCGAGGCCCCTTTGGTGTTCTGGTACCCCCCTCTCAGAAGGGGATATCGTCATCAAAATCGCCTGCAGGCGCGGTCTCTGGCATATCGTGTCCCCCGCCCGTTGGCTCATTATTAAAGCTCGTAGCACCGCCGCCACCTGCACCACGGCTATCCAGCATCTGCATTTCGTTGGCGATAATCTCGGTGGTGTAATGATCCTTGCCCTCCTTGTCCTGCCATTTACGGGTCTGTAGCTTGCCCTCGATGTAGACCTTGGAGCCCTTCTTGAGGTACTCACCGGCGATCTCGGCCAGACGACGGAACATCACCACACGATGCCATTCGGTCTTTTCCTGGTTCTCACCCGAGGTCTTATCCTTCCAGGATTCTGAGGTGGCCAGGGTGACATTGGCAACGGCCCCACCGTTCGGCATATACCGGACCTCGGGGTCCTTGCCAAGATTGCCGATTAGAATCACTTTATTCACACCCCTAGCCATATCTGCTCTCCCCTCATTGCGTTACGTTGTCCGAATCTATCGTATCTGGACCGTATCTTACCACCGACCCAATTAGGCCGCAGAAAAGGCCATGAGAGCCTCTCGGTCCAAGGTCTTATTATCCACCTTCAGGTAGGCTACCCCATCCTCAGCGATCACCACGGCCTCCGCTACCCCGGGCACCAGAGTCAGACGCGAGACTAAGTCCTGAGCCTGTTGGGCGCTGACGGGACCGACATTTAACAACTGCGAGCTTAGATATTGGGGGGCCCGCATGCTGAGCGCCAGGAGTACCCACAGCGAGGCAAAGCCAGCGTTAAACAGGAAGACATCGGCAACCCCTAGATGACCGGACACCCAGCCGCCCAAGGTTCCACCCAGAAAGGCCCCCAGGAACTGCGAGGTCGAAAAGGCCCCCATCGCAGTCCCCTTGTGAGCCGTCGGGGCCGTCTTCGCCACGAGAGAGGGCAGCATGGCCTCCAGCAGGTTAAATCCGGCAAAAAACAGCCACAGCATCATCACCGTATCGGCGGTGGAATCATGCCAGCGGTAGAGGCCCAAGCTGGCCAGAAGCAGGGCCATAATGGCACCCACAAGCACCTGTTTCATGAGTCGGTGACGCTCGGCCATGATGATGAAGGGGACAATGCTTATGACCGCGACGAACATTACCGGCAGGTAAACGCGCCAGTGTTGCTCCA
>JAHEDA010000118.1 GCA_024641445.1 Gammaproteobacteria bacterium | reverse complement strand
CAACAGGGTGCGGCTTCCTCCGAGGAATTGGCGAGTACTGCCGAAGAGATGACCGCGCAGGCGGAAGAGCTAAAGAAGGTCGTGAGCTTCTTCCGTTTGGACGATACCGGGAAAGCAGCATAAATTTAATGAATGAAAAAGCCTGGGTAGTTTTTACACCCAGGCTCTTTTAGTCAGATTTTCTATCTTTTACTGATAAAGCTCCGTATTGGTTAGGAATGTTCCACCGGTGACCAATATCTTGCCACTGGTAAGTAAAGTGGCCGTATGTCCAACCCTTCCAAAAGTCATGTTGCTAGCACTTGAAAATAAACTGGTCAACGGATCATAGATCTCAGCAGTGGAGATAACAGAGGTGTTGTTGTATCCACCGGCGATCAATACCTTTCCGTTGGTCAGTAGCGTAGCAGTGTGTACTTCTCTCACTGTAGCCATGCTGCCGGAAATGCTAAACAGCCCCGTTGTTGGGTGATACACTTCTGCGAAATTGACATAGGTGGGTGGAGTTGAATTGTGATTTGCTCCACCTACAATCAATACATCTCCTCCGGGCAGCAGAGTTGCAGTGTGATTTTCTCGGCCTGTAGTCATATTGCCTGATGAGGTAAATGAACCAGTTGCAGGGTTGTATAGTTCTGTTGATGCAAGATTAGCACCCCCTGTAATCAGGACCTGGCCATTGTCTAATCGTGTGGAAGCATGTAAGGCTCTCGCGGTAGTCATAGTGCCAGTCGTGGTAAAGAGACCTGTTGCAGGGTCGTAGAGTTCTGCGCTGTTTAGAACAACCGTTCCATTCGTGTTGAATCCTCCAGTGATGAGTACTTTGCCATCTGAGAGTAATGTGGCTGTGTGACCATCTCTCTCGACAACCATGTTACCAGTTGTTGTAAAGACACCAGTTGCAGGGTCGTATAACAGCGCGCTATTAAGAATAACTAATGGTCCAGTGCTGTTATACCCGCCAGTGACAAGCACCTTACCATTTAACAGTAACGTTGCAGTATGACGTGCTCTTACCGTTACCATGCTACTGGTGGCAGTAAAAAGACCAGTTGCAGGATTGTATAATTCCGCACTGCTGAGAATATTTCCACTGCTCCTCCCGCCGATCACCACCACTTGGCCCGTAGTGGGTAATAGTGTCGCGGTGTGATTAGTTCGCATGGTTGTCATGCTTCCAGATGTGGTCCAGTTCCCCGTGGTGCCAATAACAGGACTCACCGTAAAGTTCACGGTACTGGTTGAGCTTGCGACGACATTGGTTGCATCTTTGACCGAGAAGACGAGGTTAGTGCTTGGATAAACGGCGGTAGGGGTGCCGGACACCACTCCCGTGCTGACATTCAAACTCAAACCCAAGGGTAGTATCCCGCTGACACTATAGGTATATGGCGTTGTCCCGCCACTGGCCGTTAACGGCGTGAAGCTAGTCATCGGTGTACCGACTATCAGGTTTTGCGCGGTGGTATTCACGACAGCGCTGATACCACTCGGTGACGTGGGGCTGACAGGGGTTGGTGCCGGGTCACCGCCACCACAGGCTGTTAATAAAAAAACTGAAGCTAGTGAAATTATTCGTACCGCATTCATCCCTGATCACCGATTTGTGTAAGTTTAGTTGCCGAGATGTTATGCCTTATATATCTAAGTTTGAACCTACGGGATTTCGTAGTATTTCTAGCCCTAGCCCTAGCCCTAGCCCTAGCCCTGTATTTGGGAGTTGATTCATGTATTGAACGATTAAATTTGGATCAATCCTAGATTGAGTGCAGTAACGACGGCGGAAGTAATATTGTTAGTATTTAGTTTTTTCATGGAATTCCGGATGTGAAAATCGACGGTATGCATCGAAATATGAAGTTTTTTACCAATGTCATCACGGTTAAAACCTCTCGCCGACCATTTAAGGACCTCACACTCTCTCTGATTGAGAGTGACTGTATGCACAATAGGCTGTGATTCCATCAAACGACAAAAACAGACGTAAAACTGATGTGCGAGTAGATTGACTTTATCGAGGGTGATGCAGTTTGTGTCGATACCCTTTTGAGTGCTCGCGATACCAATCGCAGCCACGGTGCCACCCGCTCCATGTAAGGCGACACCTATGCCATTATGGAGGTGAGCCTCTTCCGCTTCATTAAACATCTGAATTTGTTTTTTTGAGAGGGCCTTAGTGTTGATAATTTCTTCCCAGGTATATGCACCTAGTTTTGAAAATGCTAACGATCTGATGGGGTCAATCGCGTCGTATCCCTGAGCAAGGTAGTATTTTACCCAATCTTCGGGGTAATTTTTCAAGAATCCATGTTGGGCTTCAATATTCAAGCTTGGATGTGCCGTCAGAAGTGCGAGTAACACCCGGTCAAAACCCATATCAGACAACGCCTGTTCGAAACGGAGAAAAAGTGTTTCGAGAGTATCTGCCTGGTTTGTGCAGAAAATGAATTCTTCAATATTCATTGTTTACCAGGTCCGTTGGCCTGATAAATCCGAGTTATTTATTTTTCGTAAGTGTAATGGACTATATAAAAATAGACCAGATACTAACGCTGGTATAAAGATTGAGTTCCATCTGGAAGAGAGCCGGACCAGTCCGGCTCTCTTGAAATGTTAAATATTGCATTATTGGTAAAGCTCACCGCTGCGCAGTGTATTGTACTGAACGCCTTCTCCACCTGTAATCAGGACCTTTCCGTTGGGTAATGGCGTGGCTGTATGAGAGTACCTGGCAGTATTCAGATTGCCTGTAACGGTAAACATGTTTGTTGCCGGATCATAAAGCTCGGCATCGGCTAATGAAACTATACCACCACCGCCACCTACGATTAGCACCTTGCCATTTGTCAATAGAGTTGCGGTGTGAAGCGATCTCGCCGTAACCATGCTGCCAGTAGCAGAAAATATGCCGGTTTGTGGGTTAAACCGCTCTGCAGAATCGATATTGCCATGCCCGTTATCACCTCCTGCAAGCAATACTTCCCCGTTTGGTAATAATGTGGAGGTATGTTGCAATCTAAACGCTTGCATGTTGCCGGTAGCAGTGAATTGTCCGGTTGCGGGATCGTAGCGCTCTGCACTATTGAGGGGCTGAACTGCATTACTTCCACCAGTGACTAACACCTTGCCGTCGTTTAATAGGGTTGCCGTGTGCAATTTTCTGGCCGTAGTCATGCTGCCGGTTGCTGTAAATTGGCCGGTTGCCGGGTCATACAGTTCTGCACGGTCGAGAGTCGTAAATGTTGATTGATTAGTTTGCCAGCCCCCTGTTAACAGAACCTTGCCGTTGTTCAATAGCGTGGCGGTATGGCTATATCTACCGGTAGTCATATTCCCGGTTGCGGTAAATAAACCTGTAGACGGATCGTAGAGTTCCGCGCTAGAAAGCGTCACGCTACCTATTCCCCCTGTGATCAATACTTTTCCATTTTGTAATAGTGTCGCGGTCGATTTTTCGCGCTGTGCCAGCATACTGCCAGTCGAAGTAAATAGGCCAATTGTCGGATCATAAATCTCTGCACTGGTGGCTGAGCCGGTTCCTCCTGTGACCAACACCTTTCCATTTTGGAGCAATGTGGCGCGGTGATTTGATCTGGAAAAATTCATGTTACTTGCCGCTGTAAAACTACCAGGCGCACCATTGCCCACGGTAAAGCTAACGCTGCTTGAGGTGTTGGCGTAAACATTATTGGCATCCCTGACCGAGAAGACCAGAGTTGCAGTTGAATATAGTGCTGTTGGTGTACCGTTCACGATACCCGTGCTGATATTAAAACCTAAACCAGCGGGCAATGTCCCAGTGTAACTATAGGTATATGGCGTTGACCCGCCACTGGCCGTCAACGGCGTGAAGTTGGTCATAGGTGTACCGACAATCAGGTTTTGTGCAGTGGTATTCGCAATGGCGCTGATATCTGTAGTGGTAGTACTAGTATTGCCGCCACCACCTCCCCCACACGCTGTTATGATAAGCGTAAATGTTACCAAAAGAGTAGACAAAGTGATTTTATGAAAACGTCCCATGTTTATATCCTCGGCGATTAATTATTTGAAAAAGACCCTGCTCAATATTGAACACAAAAGAGAACCTCAAAATTCTACTCAACGAGGATAAATGTGGCCCTTTTTTGTAGCCTCTCCTGATGTACATTGCTATGATTCTTAATAACAATGATTCATGAACAGGGTAATTGGCTTCGTGTGTTAAAACAATCCATGACCAAAGTACCCAAGACAGTACTTTGGTACTAATATAGGCCGGTTGATAGGGCTGATATTACAAATAAATTTAATCTGCCATTAGTTGCGAATATAAAAATGAATGTGCTCCTGGTTGATGATCATGCTTTTATGCGCGATGGCGTCGCGCTCTTTCTTGAGAACATGTTCCCATCGGTGACAATATTTCATGCAAGTCATTGTAATGAAGCGCACGAGATAGCCGGGAATCAAACACTCAACCTTGTCTTGATGGATCTAAGCTTCTCGTCTCGAGGGAACGAAGGGTTGGACGCCTTAGTCGAGCTAAAAAGAGAATTTGGTTTGTTATGTGTAGTGATTTTTTCAGGTGTTGACTATGACCAATCTCTGGTATTTGATGTGCTCAGAAAAGGTGCCATGGGGTTCGTGCCAAAAAATTTGCCACGTGAAGAATTTGAAGCCGCGCTTCGACAGGTTATATCTGGATTTCCTTACATTCCTGCATCCATTGTTGGAGAAGGGCAAAAGTTATTAGCGCCCTGCCGACGAAAGGATAATGGATGCCTAATCACTAGTGACCCCGCAGAGATTGGATTAACCGATCGACAGTTTGAAATCGTTCGGTTACTTGTGCATCACGGTATGACGAACAACGAGATTGCCAAGTCATTAGGTATTACAGAGCAGACGGTTAAGAATCACATGTCAACTATATTCAATACATTTAATGTCGGAACTCGGCACAAACTTATTGTCGAAATAAACAAACGGGGAACTATTTTGGGAGAACCCGCTGCGCACAGTCCGTAGGCGTCTCATAGTGATCCGAACGATTACTTGCTGCCGGATGAAATCATCTTTGTAATTGTAGATGTTAATCGTACGCTACTTACTGGCTTCCTCAGTAGCGGATATTCCTTAGCCAGTAATAAAATGGTTTCACCATAAAAATTCTCACCCGTTAACACAACGACGGGTATGTCTCCGTTAAAGTCACGTAGAATTCTCACGATATCCTCTGCTGTTTCATCACCTGCAAGTTTGTAATCAGTAAATACCAGATCAAATGTGCGAAATGTATCTTTAAGTATTTGTTGTACTTCTATACAGGATGTTGCCGTTTCAATGACGCACCCAAGGGTGGTTAAGTGTTTTTCCAGGGCGTCGAGTACTAGTTTGTTGTCGTCGACTATTAATATATATGTTCCTGGGTCTAACGCTATGATGGGATGTTCTTGCAGATCTATGGGCACGTCATTTTCTGTAGCTACAGGTACATCAATATAAAAATGTGTCCCACGTCCAGGCTTCGAATAATATCCGAGACGATGTAAGGGTAGTTTACCGATCGCCTTTTCTACGTAAGATAATCCGATACCCATGCCTGGTTCGTCACTTTGCTCATTGCCGCGGAAAAAAGGCTGAAATATTGCCTGCTTATGTTGGTTTGATATCCCAACACCGCTATCAATGACGTGTATCCGTATTCCATACTTTGATTTTTTCGTGGCCAGGAGCACCCAGCCCTGTTTGGTATACTTGAGGGCATTATCGACAAGATTTGAGATAATCTGTTGTAACAAATATTTGTCTGAGAAGATGGCCGTTGGGGGTATGTTGCTATGGCGAATCTTAAGCCTAAGCCCTTTTTGAACTGCAATTTGACTGTATTGGCGGCTAATAGTGTCCAGTAGATCATTAATGAATACGCGAGATACAGTAGGTGTGTAGTCGTCACGATCCACACGTGAAATATCAAGTATTTTATCGAAGGCCTCGCCAAGTAGGTCGACGGCATAGGTCAGGTTTTGTGTCGCCTCACGCGCAGAGGCCAAATTCTGTGCCTGCAATGCCGTCTCGAGTAATAATGTATAAGAGCTGAGCGCCTGCGTAGGTTGTCTGAGATTATGACTGGCGTTTCTGAGAAACGTGGCCTTCTCTTGGTTGGCCTGTTCAGCTTGCTGCCGCTTTTCGTCGGCAAGTCTACGGGCCAAATCCGCTGCTCTCTTGTCACTAAATGAGCGCCTTGCGAAGACCTCAAGCTGATAGCGTGAAAAGAGGCTAACAATGATCATGAATAAAAGATGGAAATTTGCAACAAATATAATGTTAGATGGGATTAAATTTCGAATGCCTAACATTATTAGGCTTGCCAAATAAATCAGGCAAAGAATAGTTCCAGAGCGTATTGGTACATACAATGGTCCATAAATAAAGGCAATAATGTACATTGCAGATGAGGCTGAATGTAAATATAGTCTAGCGTCATAGCCGGCTAGCATGCTGAGTTGACCGAGAATCGCACTGATCGCGCCCATCAATGCGAAATATAAAATCCAGGGTGCAGCCCTTTCTGGATTCACATGTATAAATAGCCACAAGCCCAATCCAAAGAGTACATATGGAATTCGAATCGAAATATTCTTGTGAAATAGCGGATTTGTCAAATCATTAACAATAAAAGTCAAAAATACCAAGGTTCCGATCAAGATGGATAATTTAACTTGCCTGAATACCCTGCTACGCAGGTCGTTTTGGTATAGTTTTTCAAGTTCGGCTTCAAATGGTTGAGGTGAAAGCCATGAGTAAATATTCAATTCCACGTCGAGTCCTTTCTAAAATAAAATCCAAATGGCTAACCGATCAATGACTAAAATTGCGCTTATCATTATTGGGAATCTATAACGCCATGACTATTAAAACTCCGAAGTGACTAACCGTTTAGCATCTGGAAGATTTGTTTTATCTCAGCTCAGGGCCTGTTATCGGGTGTAATTAATAATCGCTAGAGCGTCTTGTGCGTTCCATCGCAAAAGGGTGGATTCTTGGTTTGCTTACAACCGCATAAAAAGACCTTGCCCTTTTCAGCTACAGTAAACTTCTTGGGTGAGAATTCCATCGACTCTTTATGCGATCCATCACAGAAGGGTTGTCGCTTGGACAGGCCGCAGGCACACCACCAGTAATCACCGACTTCAAGTTCGACGGCGTAGGGTGTGGCTTGCGCGCAGTGGGGTTTGCTCATAGTAACCTCTGGGCGAACTAAACTGATTATTTGGTTTGCCGAGTGTAGTGCAG
>JAHEDA010000441.1 GCA_024641445.1 Gammaproteobacteria bacterium | reverse complement strand
GGCAGGTCTTGGTGAGATCGCACTGCCCGATCTGCAACCCGGTAGCTCGATTATGCCCGGCAAGGTCAACCCGGTGATCCCCGAGGCGGTGGCCATGGTGTGCGCACAGGTCATCGGTAATGACGCCGCCATCACCCTGGGCGGGCAGTCCGGCAACTTTCAGTTAAACGTGATGTTACCTATGATCGCTAACAATCTCTTACAGAGTATTACCCTGCTCGCCAATGTCTCGCGCCTGTTGGCAGACAAGGCCATTAGTGGCTTCACTGTACAGCACGCCAATCTCAAGACCGCGCTGGATAAAAATCCAATTCTGGTCACCGCCCTCAATCGCGTCATCGGTTATGAGAAGGGTGCGGCAATCGCCAAACGTGCCTATAAAGAGGGGCGGCCCATCATTGAGATTGCCATGGAAGATACCGAACTCACGGAGAGTGAATTGAGACGCCTGCTGGACCCAAGTGGTTTGACCAAGGGCGGGGTTAATGAATAGGGCCGCGATGAACATTGTGATGGTATGGCGCTGATGGGAAATACCTCGGCCAAGGTATCACTCCGTGATGGCGGTATTCTGCACGTTGATCTGCGGGACATTCAGCATATCCGGCTAGAACACATGCATGATATCTATCTACAGCACAAGGCCATCTCCAACCAAAAGCTTCCCATCCTTTTTACCGGCAATAACATTGTCGGCTATGACCGCGAGGCCGTGCAGTTTGTATCGTCCCCCGAGATTGCCGGGATCACCCGCGCCAGTGCAATCATTACGCGCTCATTACTGGAGCAATACCTCGGGCGTATGTTTATCTGGTATAACAAGCCCCCCCTTCCCGGTGCGAACCTTTATCTCAATGGATGAGGCCATCAGTTGGCTCAAGCAGATAAAAAGCGAAACTACTGAAGACGTATAGGCAAGTGCTCAACAGGCCTGAAAATTCTTTTCCATAGCTCTAATGAGCTGGAAAATCCCGGGCACTTGAACTACGATCGGCTCCAGTTCCACCTGCATTTTCACTCAGGAGATATTCATGTTAAACCTATTCAGACGAGTCAAACGTCTCGGCTGGCTCGTAGTGATAACAATGGGAGTCATGTCGATTCCATCTATCTCTATCGCCTCCATCGTTAGTACGGAATCACTGGTACAGGCCCGGCAGTCGCAACTCGATCGTCAGCAACTAATTGCAACACTGTCGCGCGAGGATGTTCGTCAGCAAATTGTTGGCTATGGTGTCGAGCCCGCCGAGGCAGTGAAACGTGTTGCGGCCATGACCGATACCGAGGTGGCGCAGTTAAATCATCGTATTGATGCAATGCAGGCCGGTGCGGGTATCCTGGACCTGGCCGTTCTAGTCTTCATTATTTTATTGGTCACGGATATTCTGGGATACACCGATATTTTCCCCTTTGTGAAAAAGAAGTAATCCCTCTCAGTGAGGCAAACGACCCAACAGACCACCCGTATATTATGTGGTGGTCTGTTTTTATTTCTGCTTGGGCTAACCGGCTGCTCCGCACCGCTACAGTCCGTACGCATACACGCTGACCTTCCAGGTAATTTTCCTCAGATAAGCGAGCTAAGCTCGACGCCATTTTTCCCGCAGAGTGAAATGCAGTGTGGCCCCGCCGCGCTCGCCACCGTCCTCGGTAATGCGGGCAAGACCGTCACCCCCGCGCAGTTAACACAACAAGTGTTTCTGCCGGAGCGGCACGGCAGTCTGCAAATTGAAATGCTTGCCGCTGCTCGCCAACATGGTGTTATCCCGTTTGTGATCAAGAAAGAGATGGTAAGCCTGTTGCAGGAGATCGCAGCGGGAAACCCGGTACTGGTCATGCAAAATCTGGGGCTCGAACTTGCACCTGAATGGCACTATGCGGTGGTGGTGGGTTACAACCTGCAAACAGATGATGTCGTGCTACGCTCCGGCCCTTATCTACGTCACATTAATTCATTCACGCTGTTTGAACGTACCTGGCGCCGGGGTGAGTATTGGGGCGTCGTGATGTTACCCCCAGACAAAATACCCGCCA
>JAHEDA010000440.1 GCA_024641445.1 Gammaproteobacteria bacterium | reverse complement strand
CTGTTCATAGATGTGTTCACCATTGGCATCGAACTGGCGAAACGCATGCAGGCCGTTTTGGTGGGCGTGCAGGTTAATAAGCGTCTGGATCGGTGCATTGCGATAGATCGGCAGGTAGCGTGCATAATAATCGCGCATGATGCGGCCATTGGCATCAAAGATATTTACCTCAATGCTGTGCAGCGTCTGCGGGCTTTCCCGCTCCCACTGCACACGGCTATACACCTCTGAACCCCCATCACGGTGATAGCTCTTCTCTAGATAAAATTTCGGTTGCTCTGCATAGCCTCCAACCCTCTCCTGCACGACCACCTTGTGCTGTTCGATCTGCCAGCTATGCAGGCGCAAGAGATCGTTGGCAAAAACATTCCAGCGCATAACTTTATCATTATCCACCTTGAGCGGTGCGCTCGAAGTGTCGGGCGTTGCCGCACAGATCGGCGCCATAACCAACACCAACAACACAGTGATCAATCTCCGCATAGTCCCTCCCCCTCTTTATATTTACTCTACTTACCAGATTACGCGCGTTTTATTCCGCTGGATTCAAAAAAAAATGCCGGTGTCTGTACGGCACCGGCATTTGAGTAGATTAATGCTGCTATGGATCAGGAAGCGTTGGCCTGCTCCGTGGCAATCGCCTTGTGCACCTCGGCCATGTCCAATGCCTTGGCATCGGCCACGAGTTTCTCAAAGGCGTTTTGTGGCAGAGCCCCCGCCTCGGAGTACAGGATGACCTGTTCGCGGAAGACCATCAGTGTCGGGATAGAACGGATCTGGAAGTGGCCGGCGATCTCCTGCTCGACCTCGGTGTTGACCTTGGCAAACACGACATCGGGATATTTCTCGGAGACGGCCTCATATACCGGGCCGAATGACTTACACGGCCCGCACCAGGGCGCCCAAAAGTCGATGATGACAAAGTCATTGTCTGTAATGGTGGATTCAAGGTTACTGCCGTTCAATTCAATAGTGGCCATGGAGGACTCCGGTAGATTTCAAAAACATGCCGGCTTAGGTGGGGGCAGGACGGCACAATTACAACCGCGGGAAGTATGTGGAATTGCACAGCGGCGAATAATTATCGCATATTTATCTCGAGCAATGATATTAAAGGTAACGATATCAACGTAGTGGCGCAGTCTGGCCGGTCTCACGGAAGCGCCGGTAGTCCCCTAATACCAGGGCGTGATCGAAGGCCAGCGTCGGAGGCAGCGCATCCAGCGTGAAGATTTCCAGATGGCGCGCATCGTCAGCGGCCATGGGTGTGCCAGTGGACTGCGCCACATAGACGGCCGTAACTGTGTGCCCACGCGGGTCGCGGCTCGGACTTGAGTACAGCCCCAAGAGGGCGAGCAGCTCCACGTCCAGCGAGGTCTCCTCCTTTGCCTCACGCACCGCCGCGTGCTCCAGGGTTTCGCCAATATCGACAAATCCACCCGGGATGGCCCAGCCCAAGGGCGGGTATTTGCGTTCAATCAGCACAATCGGTCTGCCCGGCAAATGGCTCAACTCAATAATGGCGTCAGCCGCTAGTCCAGGGGACTCGGGTCTTGGCATAAGGTTTTATCCCGATTGTTTGCTGACAAAACGGATAATCTTGCGACGATTGCGTTTGTCTGGTCGCTTGTCTGGGTGGGGATTGTTGGCCACCTGTAGGCGCTGCTGCTCCTGCACGGCCTCACGTCCCGCAATACTCTCCATCGATTCCTCATAGAGGGTCCGCGCCACCGTGGCAGAACCACGCCGAGATTCCAATGCCAGGACGGTGATTAGAAACGTAAAGGGAGATTTACTGATCTCGAGTCGATCCCCTACCTGCAAGGTGCGCGAGGGTTTAACCCGTACACCATTCACGTGGACATGACCGTGCTGCACCGCCTCACTGGCGAGGACACGCGTCTTGTAAAAGCGCGCCGCCCACAACCACTTATCGATCCGTAGCAATTTATTGTCGGCTTCAGCCATACACTGCCCATGAGAAACATGTGCATTCTGCCGAGCAAACTCACCCTATGGCAAGCCATACCTGAGTCTG
>JAHEDA010000117.1 GCA_024641445.1 Gammaproteobacteria bacterium | reverse complement strand
CTATACGCACACCCATACACCCTCCTGATGCTACACTACAAAATTAACAACGGTCCTGACATGACATTAATCAAATATCTAGACTCACGCTGCAAGACTATGCGATCCGCATTGCTCAGATGTCAATCCACTTCTCACCTGGCAAGCAAGCCTCTTTCCGGAATAAAAAAGCCCCGCGCTGCGGGGCTCTTTCCAATCGGCAACTCTCGCCAGCTCAAGCAGCGCTCGCCTTGCGCGTGGCCTTGTTGAAGGTGAGCTGATCATTCTTGACATCCACCAAAATCACATCACCTGGGATAAATTTCGCCGAGAGGATTGCCTGTGCCAGTGGATTCTCGACCTGGTGTTGAATGGCACGCTTCAATGGCCGTGCACCATAAACCGGGTCAAATCCTGCCTCACCCAGTTTATCCAGCGCCGCATCCGTTAACTCGATATCCATGTTGCGATCCTTGAGTCGCTCGCGCAGATACTCGAACTGGATGGTAGCGATAGAACGGATCTGAGCCTGGGCCAGAGGATGGAATACCACCACCTCGTCAATACGATTGACAAACTCCGGGCGGAAGTGACCACCCACAATCTGCATCACCGCCGCCTTCATGGCATCGTAATTATCCTGCCCCGACAACTCCTGGATTTGTTGCGAACCCAGATTGGAGGTCATCACGATCACCGTATTGCGGAAATCCACTGTCCGACCCTGACCATCAGTAAGACGACCATCGTCCAGCACCTGCAACAGGATGTTAAAGACATCCGGGTGCGCCTTCTCCACTTCATCAAGCAGAATAACCGAGTAGGGCTTGCGTCGCACCGCCTCGGTGAGATAACCGCCCTCTTCATAACCGACATACCCGGGGGGGGCACCGATCAAACGCGCCACCGAGTGCTTCTCCATGAACTCCGACATATCGATGCGGATCATGGCCTCTTCGGTATCAAATAAAAATTCCGCCAGGGCCTTGGTCAGCTCGGTCTTACCCACGCCGGTTGGGCCCAGGAAGAGGAAGGATCCATTGGGCCGATTTGGATCAGACAAACCAGCGCGCGAACGCCGAATCGCATCCGACACGGCCTTGACCGCCTCGTCTTGCCCAATCACACGGGTATGCAGGGAGTCTTCCATACGCAGGAGTTTGTCTCGTTCACCCTCCAGCATCTTGGTAACCGGGATACCGGTCCACTTGGAGACCACCTCGGCGATCTCCTCTTCGGTCACGGCGTTACGCAGTAGCGTAGTCTCATGCATTTCAGCCTGTGCCGCCATGTCGAGTTGTTTTTCCAACTCAGGGATACGGCCATACTGCAACTCCGACATGCGGGCGAGGTCGCCAGCACGGCGTGCCGTCTCTAATTCAAGACGCGCACGCTCCAGTGCCTCTTTAATGTGTTGAGTACCTTGCAGAGCAGCCTTTTCGGATTTCCATACCTCTTCCAGTTCGCTGTACTCGAAATCGAGTTTCTTGATCTCTTCTTCGAGTTTTTCCAGGCGCAGTTTGGAGGCGGCATCATTTTCCTTATTCAAGGCCTCGCGCTCGATCTTCAACTGGATCAATTTACGATCGAGCTTGTCCATGGACTCGGGCTTGGAATCGATCTCCATACGAATTCGGCTGGCGGCCTCGTCGATGAGGTCAATGGCCTTGTCCGGTAATTGTCGATCCGCGATATAACGATGCGAGAGGGTCGCCGCGGCAACAATGGCGGGGTCGGTAATATCGACGCCATGATGCACCTCGTACTTCTCCTTCAGACCACGCAGGATGGCAATGGTGTCTTCTACACCCGGTTCTTCCACGAGCACCTTCTGGAAGCGACGTTCGAGCGCGGCATCCTTCTCGATAAATTTGCGATACTCATCCAGGGTAGTGGCGCCGACACAGTGCAGCTCACCACGGGCGAGTGCGGGCTTGAGCATATTGCCGGCATCCATCGCACCCTCGGCCTTACCTGCGCCAACCATGGTATGGATCTCATCAATAAACAGAATGATCTGACCTTCCTGTTTGGAGAGGTCATTCAACACGGCCTTGAGTCGTTCCTCGAACTCACCACGAAATTTGGCACCGGCGAGCAGGGAACCCATGTCGAGCGAAAGTATGCGCTTGTTCTTCAGACCCTCAGGGACCTCACCATTCACGATACGCAGGGCCAGACCCTCGACGATGGCGGTCTTGCCCACACCGGGTTCGCCGATGAGGACGGGATTATTTTTGGTTCGACGTTGCAGGACCTGCACGGTCCGGCGGATCTCATCATCGCGACCGATGACGGGGTCGAGCTTGCCCTGCTCGGCACGCTCGGTAAGGTCGATGGTATATTTCTCCAGCGCTTGACGCTGTTCCTCGGCATTGGGGTCATCGATCTTCTGACCGCCACGGATATTGTCGATGGCATGCTCAATGGCGTGCTTGTTAGCGCCGGTCTTGCGAAGGAGTTCACCCAACTGCCCCTTGTCTTCAATCGCGGCCAGTACAAACAACTCACTGGAGACATATTGGTCTTTACGTTGCTGGGCCAGCTTGTCGGTCAGGTTCAACAGGCGTGACAGATCGTTGGAGAGATGGACCTCGCCGGTGGCCTCACCAACCTGCGCCATTCGGTCCAGCGCCTCACCCAACTGCGAGCGCAACATGTTGACGTTGACACCACACTGCGTCAGCAAGTGCCGCACAGTACCCCCCTGCTGATCCAATAGCGCGGTCATTAGATGCATAGGCTCAATAAAGGCGTGGTCGCGGCCTACGGCCAGACTCTGGGCATCGGCCAGGGCCTGCTGGAATTTACTGGTTAGTTTGTCCATCCGCATAATGTATTCCCCTGATAACGGATTAAATTTAGGTTACGGGATAAATAAGGCCTTTCGCGTCTGATTCAAGCATAGGGTGAAAATCCCTGCGACTTAACTGATCGAAATCAATTTGATGAACTGCTGGGGACACTCCCCTCACTGCTGCGCCACCACGGGGCTGAACCTGCTGGATACCCATCTGTGCGGGGTAACGCATGTGATTCAGGCAATTTACTTCTAATTGTGCAGGTGTTCCTCAGCAGCCGAGGCCGAGTGCAAGGGTGATGGATAAGGGTGTATCTCCTCCAGCGGCATGCTCCAGCCAGGGCGCTGCACAATACGGATATGCTCGCGGAGGAATTCCCTCGCATTGCGCAGGCCACAGGCATGTGCAATCACATTGACCTCTTTGTTTACCCAGTGCGCATAGGCCGCGACGCGCTCAGCCTTGTCATTGATCACCAACCCCTTCTGTAGCCGTTTGTTATGGGTGGTAATCCCGGTGGGACAGGTATCCTTGTGGCATTGCAGTGACTGAATACAACCTAATGCAAACATAAAGCCGCGCGCACTCACGACAAAATCCGCACCCATGCACAGTGCCCAGGCCACCTCGGCCGACGTAATGAGCTTGCCTGAGGCCACCACGCGCACGTGATGTTTCAGGCCATACTCCATAAACACATCCACCATCATTGGCAGTGATTCAGCGATTGGCAGCCCCACGTAATCGGCCAGCACCTGCGGTGCCGCCCCCGTTCCCCCCTCACCGCCATCGACGGTAATAAAGTCTGGCGCATACTCGATACCACGTCGCTGGATTGCCTCGCAGACCTCACGGATAAAACGGTCAGAGCCCAGTACTACCTTAAACCCAACTGGCCGCCCACTGGCATCCCGGACCCGCTTAATCATGTTTAGCAGATCATCTGTGTTGTTAATATCGAGGTGGCGATTGGGGCTACTGGAGACCGTGTGTAGAGGAATTCCTCGTATCTGCGCGATTTCCTCGGTCACCTTCACGGCGGGTAGCACCCCGCCGCGACCCGGCTTGGCACCTTGTGAGAGTTTGATCTCGAAGGCCTTGACCTGTTCCCCCAGGATGCGCAACTTCTCGTCATCCAGGTTACCGTGCATATCACGCACACCATACTTGGCCGTGCCAATTTGATAAATAATGTCTGGGCCGTGTTCGAGGTGATAAGGCGACATCCCTCCCTCACCAGTATTGATCCAGATCCCCGCCTTGGCCGCCCCTCGTGCCAAGGCACGCACTGCGGGTTTAGAAATGGCGCCATAGCTCATGCCAGAGATGTTATAGAGGCTGCGCGTAACGAAGGGGTGACGACAGTGTGGGCCAATAACAATAGGAGGTACATCCGAGTGTTCCTCTTCTAATCGAGGAAACGAGGCGTTCACAAAGATAAAACTACCGGGTTGGCGCAAGTCATAGGTCGAGCCAAAGCTGATCATGCCTCCCAGGCCCTTCGCCGTGCGATAGACCCAGGCACGGCTGGCACGATTAAAGGGCATCTCCTCACGGTCCTGGGCAAAAAAATACTGACGAAAATATTCACCCAAGCGCTCCAGAAAGTAGCGCAGACGACCAATCAGCGGGTAATTACGCAGGACCGAGTGTTTGGTCTGAAAGTATCGGTCGTAGACATACAACAACACCATGGTGACGACTACCACGAATAATACGAAGGCCGTGAAGATGATTAGCCAGTTGGCGAGAATGGACGTGATGTCTTGGGGCATGAAATTTCCTTTTCAGTCTATCGGCCTAATCTTTCCTTATCGGTGTATTTAATAACCTCTCCAGTTGCTCCATGCAAGCAGCCTCACCCAGCGTATGACATTGCAAGGGCGGAAAGCTCTGCAAGCGTGCGTGACTCCGCACGACGATGGCGCTGAGTACATGGCCGGCCCCCGCCACGCCCTCAATGTGCGCGGGATAGATCGGTGCACCCGAAAGTTCAGCCAGTTTGGCCACCCCACGTTTAAGCCGTCGGTGTGGCTTGTCGTGCATAATACCGCCCTGCGGAAACACCATCACCACTCGCCCTTCCTTCAGTGCCTGAAGCGCATTGAGGAAGGCGCGCTTGGGATTGCGGTCGCGATCGACCGGAATACATTCGCCCAGGCGAAACAACCAATTCAGGCCAAAGCGTTGGTATTCCTCCTTGGCGATCATGAAGTGTAGCGGCCGGGCGCTGGCGGTGACCAAGATAAAGGGGTCAAGACCCGAGATGTGATTGCTGACGACAATCGCCGCACCGGTCGTGGGCAAGGGAATCGGGTCAAAACGTAAGCGATGGTAGCGTCGGCATAACAGGCGCACCCAGCCATCCAGCAGATTGAGAAACCAATTGTCCCAATGAGCACCATTGGCGCGCCAGCCCGCCATGACTAGCAACAGGAAAAGACTAACAACAGTTACCACCGCAAGCAGCAGCATGAGCGATATGATTTCCAGTTACACCTTCCTCATCAAAGATGATGCTGACACATCAATGCAAAAAACTGTGCGCCATATAAATCATCACCACCCCCAGACCAATAAGGCTGATCTGTTGCAGCGTGACACTGAGTTGCGGACGCCGATGCAGGCCAGGAATGAGGTCTGCCACCGCGATGTAGATAAAGCTTGATGCCGCCACGGCCAGGATGTAGGGCAAGATAGCACGCGCATCCTCCAGACTATAGTAGGCAATTATCGCCCCCACGATGCTGGTCAGACTTGAGAGCAGATTGTAGAAAAGCGCCTTGCCCTTACTGTAACCACTATGCAACAGGATGGCGAAGTCGCCGACCTCTTGTGGGATCTCGTGCGCGGCCACGGCAATCGCGGTCACTACCCCCAGGTGGATATCGCTCAGGAAGGCGGCGGTGATGAGCACACCATCGACCAGATTATGGATACCGTCACCGATTAACAGCATAAGGCCGGCGTGACGATGTCCGACATGCTCATCCGGGGTATGTACCTCACACTCATGGCTGTGACAGTGACGCCAGATCACCAACTTTTCTAAAACGAAGAAACCAAGAATACCCAACAACACCGTGAGACCAATGCGGTGAAAATCCAGTGGTGGGTTTCCCTCCATGGCATGCGGCAGCAAGCCCAGAAAGGCGGCACCCAACATGGCACCAATGGCAAAGCTCACGGTATGGGGCAACCAGCTCTCGCGGTGTTTGTCCGGCAACAATAAAAACACTGAGGCCGCGACAACACTGAGTGCGCCGCCGAGAAAGCTAAACAGGAGTATCCAGACGAGTAGGCTCATGGCTTAACCAGGACGGTGGAAGAATCGACGGGGCATCATACCCGAAGCACACCCGGTGTGCGATTAGTTAGCCAGCCAGATCATACTGGCCATACGCCCGGTCACGCCGTCACGCCGATAGGAAAAAAACCGTTCGACCTCGCTATAGGTGCAATACTCCCCACCATATACGGCATGCACACCCACCTGCCGCAAACGAGCCCGCGCGAGGGCGTACATATCAACCAAATAGTGGCCGGGGCGTGTCGGGGTAAAGGCCTCTGCCCACGTGGCATCCTGTGCGACAAAGGTTTGTCTGACCTCTTCACCAATTTCATACACTGCGGCACCGATAGCGGGGCCGAGCCATGCCATCAGTCCTTGGGGGAGAGAAGGAGCCGTGCGGAGGGTATTCTCTAATACCCCCGCCGCAAGACCTCGCCAACCCGCATGGGCCGCCGCTACCCAGGTCCCCTCACCATTGCACAACAGAACTGGCAAACAATCTGCGGTCATCACCGCACAGACCGCGCCCACCGAGGTAGTGAATGCGGCATCCGCCTCTTGACCGGGTTCTGCGGTGGCGGCATCAATGACAACGGTGCCATGCACCTGACGTAACCAGCGAGGTTCGGTCGGTAGTGCGAGTGCGTTCACCAAAGACTGCCGATTCGCCGCCACGGCCAACGGGTCATCACCGACATGATCCCCCAGATTGAGACTCGCATAGACGCCCTGACTCACCCCACCCTGTCGCAGGCTGGAGGCGGTATGCACCACCGACGGGGCAGGCCATTCTGGATTGAGTGTCGAGACCCCCCTCATGACTTTCCCGCCCCAACCCCGGCATCTTCGCGCAGGACATCCAACAATAAATTCATATCCTGTGGCAGCTCGGCCTCCCACTCCATCCACTCTCCAGTGCGGGGGTGAGTCAGGCCCAGGCGGGCAGCGTGCAAGGCCTGACGCCGGAAGCTCCGGAGTTGCCCCGCCAAGCCCTCGCTACAGGCCGCCGGCATCCGTAACCGCCCACCGTAGTCGGGGTCACCCAGCAGTGGGTAGTGGATATGGGCCATATGAACCCGGATCTGGTGTGTCCTCCCTGTTTCCAGCTGCACACTTATATATGTGTGAGCCCTGAACCGCTCCAACACGCGGTAGTGGGTTAGCGCAGATTTACCAGACTCCACCACCGCCATGCGTTTGCGGTGGATGGGGTGACGCCCGAGGGGAGCTTCGATGGTGCCACCGGCGGTCATCACCCCCTGGGCGACCGCCCGGTATTCACGCAGA
>JAHEDA010000116.1 GCA_024641445.1 Gammaproteobacteria bacterium | reverse complement strand
TTTGCTGTAAGTGAAGAAAGGTATCGACTATGTCAATTAACCTGAAAGACTACGAAGAACAGTTGAAAGACGTTGCCCCCGTCGTGCGCGATGTGCTCGAAGGCACCTTTCAGGAGGCCTCGCGTGTCATGTCGCCGGCCGGTCTGACGTCCTATCTTGAGGGCGCCCGCGCCCTCTGCAATCTGGGCCGTGGTACGGATGTCGTGGTTTCTTATCTACAGCAGATGCCACTGGTGGTTAAGGAAACAGGTGAGGACATTATCAATGATGTCCTGACTGCGGCGATGAAACTCGCCTCGATGACCTCCGCCGAGGTCATCGCACTCATGTTCAACAGCCTGCCCACCGCATCACGCCGTCTGGGTGACGCCGAGCTGGTACGCGGCTATCTCACCCTGATCCATCAATTGGCCTCAACCGCCGCGCGCGGCCTGCGGCCGATGCTCAATCACATGGACGAACTCTTGTCCAAGCTGACCCTGAGCGGCCTGCGTCGCTGGGCCAACTTTGGCGCCCAGGCCTATCGCCGTGACTTCAATAATCTGACGGCCTACTTCAATCTGGAGTCACAAGACAGCAAGGCCATGCTGCAAAAAGAGCGGCGCGGCACGCTGTTTATCGACGTACAGAGAAAATTGAATTTTTATTTGCGCGCACTCTGGGGCCGCGACTTTTTTCTACGCCCCACCGGCGCCGACTACACCGACTTCCGCCCCTACATCGATGCTCGCATCTTTCACATGCCGGATGCCGTGGACGCCATTGGCGAGGTCACTGGACTGGAACTCTTCCGCGCCACCTCTGCGCACATGGCCGCCCACTTATCCTACACCAATGCCCGCATATCGGCCGAACAACTCAGTCCGGCACAAATGTTTTTCATTGCATTTATCGAAGATGCACGCGTTGAATACAAGGCCACAAAGGATTTCCCGGGCCTGAAAAAACTCTGGCGTTCCTTACTGGTAATGAAACCGCAGGAAAATGCCGAGCACCCCACCATGGAGGTGCTGGAGCATATCGCCCTGATGTTACTGGATAACACCGTTACCTGTGATGATGCTGAAATCAGCGCGATCGTTAATCACTTTCATGACAACATCGAGCGCGAGCAGGATAACGGTCAATTCTCCTGGCACCTTGGTTTTGAGCTGTATAACCTGTTCTCTTCTCGGCGCGAGGTCCCCAGCCTGCGCATCCTCGAGCGCATTCGCATTCCCTATCGCGATGACAATCGCTATGTGTGGGAATTCGAGGAATTCGACTGGGCCAAGGGCGTCGACTACATGGCCGCCAGCCAACGTCAGCTCCGCAAGACCGTGAGCGTGATGGAGATGGCGAATGAGGTGGACTGCGAACTCGCCGGTGACGATGCGCAGGAGATCTGGACCCTGCCCAGCGAGATGTATCCCTATGAGGATGACCTGGAAAACACCCAGAGCTTCAATCAGATGTGGGGTAAGGAACCGGTCTCCGACCCCTACCATTACCACGAGTGGGACTACCAGGTACAACTCCACCGCCCGGACTGGGTAACCGTGTATGAGCGTCGCAAGCCTAAGGGTGACCCGGAGGTCATTGAAGACATTCTGACCGAGTACAAACCAATAGCCTACCGCATCAAGCAGATCATCGACCTGCTCAGCCCTGAGGGTGTGCAGCGTATACGCAATATGGAGGACGGCGATGAGATCGACCTCAATGCCGCCATCGATGCCATGGTCGCCATCCGTATGGGTGAGCAGCCCAGCCCGCGCATCACCATGCGCAATGTCCTGAAGAACCGCGACCTCTCTGTCGTGGTCTTGATGGACTTGTCAGAATCGACCAATGAACTGGTCGATGGCTCGGATAAATCCATCCTGCGGCTGACCCAGGAGGCCGCCACCCTGGTGGCCACCGCAATCAACGGCATTGGTGACCCCTTTGCCCTGCACGGCTTCGCCTCCGATGGTCGCCACGACGTGCAGTACTATCGCTTCAAGGACTTCAACCAGCACTTTGATGACGAGGCCAAGGCCCGCCTCGCAGGCATGACGGGGGGGCTCTCTACCCGCATGGGGGCGGCCATGCGCCACGCAGGGCAACACCTGCTGCGCCAGCCCGAGCGACGCAAACTATTGCTGATCGTGACCGACGGTGAACCGGCGGACATCGACGAGCGTGACCCACAGCACCTGCGGCACGACACCAAGAAGGCGGTGGAAGAGCTCTATGGCAAGGGCATCCTCTCCTACTGTCTGACCCTGGACCCCAACGCAGACAACTACGTGAAACGCATCTTCGGCGCCAATAATTACACCATTATTGACCACGTCCAGAAATTACCCGAGAAGCTTCCTACACTATTTGCAAGCCTGACGGCCTGAGCCATCCGGTTAAAAGCCGCTGTGAACAGGCGGGTTTAGCCAGCAACGGAGGCAAAATAACACTATCTGCCGCGTCACCATCACTTGGATGGTGATCTCCACCCAATTCGACCCCGTTATTCTTTATAATGCCCGGATGACTACTTACTACCGAGAAGACCGATAATGAATACAATGCTTGCCAAAATTTTCCCCTTTCTCAACTGGTGGCCCAGCGTAAATCGCGAGACCCTGCACGCCGACCTGATGGCGGGCTTCACTGGCGCCGTCATCGTACTGCCACAGGGCGTGGCATTTGCCACCATCGCCGGTCTGCCACCGGAATACGGTCTCTACACGGCGATGGTTACCCCGATTATCGCGGCACTGTTCGGCTCTTCCCGGCACCTGATCTCAGGCCCAACCACGGCGATCTCCATCGTTATCTTTGCCGCCGTCAGCCGATACGCAACCCCAGGCTCTGAGCAGTTCATCTCCATGGCCCTGACCCTCACCCTGCTCGCGGGTCTCTATCAATTCGCCTTCGGCATCGCCCGCCTGGGTACCCTGGTTAACTTTGTGTCGCACACCGTGGTCATAGGTTTTACGGCGGGTGCCGCCGTGCTCATCGCCACCAGCCAGCTCAAACATGTCTTGGGAATCAGCATCCCAAGCGGACATTCCTTTGCGACTGTCTGGATGGAAATCTTCAGCTCACTGGATAAGGTCAACTATTTCGTCTTTGCCGTGGCCATGACCACGCTGGCCGTCACCATTTTGGTCAAGCGCTATTACCCGAGCCTGCCCAATCTCTTACTCGGCATGGTAGTAGGTGGTTTTCTCGCCCTACTCCTCGGTGGTGAGTCGCACGGACTCAAGATGGTAGGCGCAATCCCCGCCCATTTACCACCGTTCTCGGCCCCCAACTTCTCTTTCGATTCACTGCGTGAACTCGCGACGGAGGGGTTTGCCGTGGCCTTGTTGGGGTTGATCGAGGCCGTCTCCATTTCACGCTCTATCGCCGCCAAGTCACACCAGCGTATCGACGGTAATCAGGAATTCATCGGCCAGGGCCTGTCCAACATTGTTGGTAGCTTCTTCTCCAGCTATGCCGGCTCCGGTTCCTTTACCCGTTCGGGTATCAACTACGCGTCGGGTGCCAAGACACCACTGTCGGCGATATTTGCCGCCATCACCCTGATGTTAATCATCCTGTTGATTGCCCCGCTGATGGCCTATCTCCCTATTGCCGCCATGGGTGGCGTAATTCTTTATGTAGCGTACCGCCTGGTGGACTTCCACCATATTCAGAAGATCCTGCAAGTAAGCCGATCCGAGACGTCTATTTTGCTAGTCACATTCTTTGCAACCCTGTTCCTCGAACTTGAGTTTGCCATCTATCTTGGTGTGATTCTGTCGCTGGTGATCTTCTTAAGCCGTACATCGACTCCAGATATCGTGGTGCTGGCACCCGACCCCGCGACACCCAAGCATACCCTCAGCAATGTACTGCACAACAAGACCCTCAAGCAGTGCCCGCAACTGAAGATGATCCGTATCGATATGTCGATTTATTTTGGCTCGGTCAATTATATTCAGAACAAGCTCAACAAGATCAGTGATGATGAGAATATCCAGCACATTCTGATCGATGCCAAGGGCATCAACTTTATCGACCTTGCGGGTGCAGAGATCCTGATCCAGGAGGCCAGCCGACTCAAGAGCAAGGGTGGCGGTCTCTACTTCTGCAACAACAAGCGCAAGGTCTGTGACTTCCTGCGCAAGGGCCATGTGCTAAAGGAGATCGGCGAGGATCACTTTTATGAGACGAAGACCGAGGCCATTGCAGATATCTACACACAACTGAATGAGAGCAAGTGCAGCAACTGTACAGCACGTATCTTCAAGGAGTGCCAGGCCCAACTCAGCTAACAAAACGCACAGGGTTGGCGACGTCGCTGCCAGCCCTGTTACAATATCAACATTTACAAAACAACATTTCATTTCACAGGTTTGATTGCAACATGAGCCAACCCGATTCCAAGATCCACGAGTATCACCGCAATCCATCACTAACATTTCTGGCCCAGATGATCTTCTGGAGTCGTTGGCTCCAGGCACCGCTCTATCTTGGCTTGATTCTCGCGCAAGGTGTGTATGTCTATCAGTTCATGATGGAGCTCTACCATCTTGTAGCCGAGGCATCCAGGATCGGCGAGACCCAGATTATGCTAATCGTACTCGGTCTGATTGACGTCGTGATGATCGCAAACCTGCTCATCATGGTGATAGTCGGCGGCTACGAAACCTTCGTCTCACGCCTGAACCTGCGTGAGCATCCGGATCAGCCGCAGTGGCTATCGCATGTGAATGCGACAACAATGAAGATCAAGCTCTCCATGGCACTCATCGGTATTTCGTCCATACATTTGCTAAAGACCTTTATCAATGCCGCCAATATGTCAGAGACCACTATCAAGTGGCAGGTCATTATCCACATTACCTTCCTCTTGTCGGCCATTGCCATGGCAATAACAGACCGGATTATGAGTAAGACCTTGCTGGAGACCCACGGCAAGATTTATCACGATTGATTTCTGACCCAAACAGGCCCGTCGAGAGGGACTGGCTTATCGCCGAGAGTTTGCTAATCTTTCAGTTATGCAGCCCTTTTGGTATATGTCATGTACACGCGCCTGAGTGAGGTACCGGAGCTTGGTTCGTGGTCCAGCACTGTTAGCGCCGTGCACTATAACCATGTGCAGGTCGCCCTCAAGCGCCTGGGCAATGAGATACGGCTCCAGATTCCCAAGCTCAAACACCTGGACCTGATCCTGCAAAAGGACGCCTGGATTATCGTAGACCGGGTCCTCAACGATATCCCTGTCACCGCCTGGTGTGACTTCAAGACTCACCACCGTAGTAATCTGCATGAGCCGATTGTCTGCACTATCCGTAACTACCATGCCGCTGCGGGGATGGTTCGCACACGCACCATTGAGGCCATGGAGCTGATGTTGGGTGAATTGTTAGAAGAGGGTAGTGAGGTGCAAAACGCCAGCATTCTCAGTTTTAAGAACCCGGACAAGACCAAAGATAATGAGTAATCACTCGCAAAAAAGGCCGTCCTGGGACGGCCTTTTTTTGAATCTTGTGTATAGCACTTAGCGAACGAACTCCTTGCGCAAAACCTTAAAATAGGCCTCAACCCCGCCCTCCATGAATTTGTAATCTTTTAATCCCTTTTCTTCGAGATAGTACTGTACCCACTCGACCTGTTTTCCAGTTGCATCATAAATCAACAGCGTCTTCTTCTCTCGCCTGGCCTTATCAATATATTTTCCAAGCGTCGCCGTATCATCGACCTGGACCTCATTTTCAACTCCAATAAAGATTCCCAGACCTTCACGTTGGAGGCGATCACGCATATCCAGGACAATAGCCTTACCACTGGATGCCTGTACCTCAAACTCCTCAACCGAAATCATGTGACGTTTTAATTCTTCCTTACCAATGATCTTCCTGGGGTCCACTGGAGATTTTCCAAGGAGGACGGAATCGGAAGGGTACTTCTTGGCCCAATCAAAAATGCCACTGTCGTATGCCACCACATTGGCGATATTGTGTTGTCGGCATACAGAGACGGCCTTGTATGACTTCATACACGTCTTACCATTGCAATACATCACAATCTGCTTGTTGCTATTCTTCTTGCGTAACTCCTCTATTTTTTCAACGAAACCATCATCGTCAACCGGAATATTCAGGGCATTTTTGATATGAATGACCTTGTATTCATACGCCGATCGCGCATCAACGATAAGGACTTCATTATACTTCTTATAAAAGTCATCGAGTTCGATGTACGGTACCGCAGGATAAAGCGCACGTCCTGGAAATTCGACCGGCGCCGCCTTTCCATCTGCCGCCTGCACAATAAGGGGGCTTACACCCGAAACAATAAGTCCAAGCACAAGCAGTAATCGTTGCCACATAAACTTTGTCTCTCCTGGAGATGTTTGAAGTTAGCGGCCTAGTGGCCGCTACACTTGTTAAAATCCGAACGTGCACGCAGTACCTGTAGGGCATGGTCGGCCTGTGCAAATCCACCCTCGGCTGAGCGCCGCCACCACTGCTCTGCTTCACAATACCGAACATTATCACTCGAAGTATTCACATAGAGCGCGCCGAGATTATATTGCGCCATTGCGTCACCCTTGACCGCTGCCAGACGCCACCACTTTTCGGCTTGAGTTATGTCAGCTTTTACCCCGTCTTTACCCGTGGCATAAACAATTCCAAGATTATACTGGGCATCGGCATTGCCCTGGGTGGCAGCGCGACCCCACCAGTACACCGCCTTTTGTATATCCTGCTCCACCCCTGTCCCCTTGGCATAGGCCACGGCCAGGCTGTGTTGCGCATGCATATTGCCAAGATTGGCCGCCTCTTCATACCAGTGCACTGCGATCTCGGGCGAGGCCTGTACGCCATAGCCCCCTTCAAACATCACGCCTATGTAAAACTGCGCGTCATCATACCCCGCCTCCGCCATCGGTAACCAATACTCCAAGGCACGGCCGTATTGGTTTGCCTCAAAGGCCAATAATCCAAGCTGAAATGGGGTTAGTGCCTGCTCGTCCTGCTTACTCAACTGCAAGAGTTCACGGTCAACATACTGTTCGTGGAATGCGCTTGAAACCCCCGCCCACGCCATAGATGGCAACGCCAAGGTAAACATCAGGGTCAATACCGCCCGGCCCCCACGGATAAATGGGGATAAGGAGGCCTGCCTTACTAATGCTGCCACCCGCATGACCGAGCCACCTTCTTTACGCTAGTAGTATTTGCATCACTGCGGAAACTATCGACATTCCCCACCACTACTTTAGTGCGGTCAACTACCCCGATAAGCAAGGTTCCCCCACAGGCTTGCGGCTGTCTCTATCAAATCATTTATTTACGATTTAAAATCAACAGGTTAAAATCCGGCCAAATGTATACAAATGCCC
>JAHEDA010000439.1 GCA_024641445.1 Gammaproteobacteria bacterium | reverse complement strand
CTGGATGCGAAGGTCTTTCACGATGTCTTTACCGACATGCTACATGCCATCAAGACCACGACCTATCTTGGCGACATCGATAATACCGCCCTCTACTACACCAACGACGGCTACTATGAAAAAAGTGGTGCTGAACTCGTACTGGATTATCACCCCACAGCGCGTCTGCGCATGATGGCCGCCTATACGCGCTCCAGTGCGTCAGGCAATGCGGCAGCAATGGCCGATAAATATGTCCTCACCACGCCTCAAGATATCATCAAGGGACAACTCATCGGCAAGCTGACGACGGGCATGCAACTGAGTACCAATTTCGATTACACATCCCAAACGGGATCGCTTGAGACCGGCGACCCACTCCCCGCGCTCGCCCGCTGGGATATCCGCCTCGCCAAATCCTTTACGTTACGTGGTGCCAAAGGCCAAATGGCCTATGTCCTGCAAAATGTTTTTGATGAAACGGCCATCACAAAAAATCGTGATATTCAGGGTCAACAATACTACCTCTCGCTCCGGCTGGATTATTGACAGGGAAATATGGTGGAGATGCATCACAAGGGAGAGTGGATGCGGTGTTGGAGGCCCGCTCAACACAAGGCAGATACTGCGCTGCAACGCTCGCCCAGGGGCGTAATCTTACGTCTTTCGATACTGCTGTCCCTGCTGGCCACTCATTCGACCGTACTTGCGGACACAAAGATTTTGTTCGTTACGAGCAACAATAGCGAGATTTATACGGCCTTCGCCCGCGACACCATAAATCAACTCAAAAAGGTGAGCTACGATGTCCTAGTTAGTAAGGTGCTTACGATCACGGAATACCTGGATAGAAAGGTATATGACAGTATTGATGATTATAGTATCGCGGTCATCTGCGGCGACCAGGCAGGGCAACAATTTGTCAATTCAAGCCTGCGCATACCAACTGTGTACACACTTATTCCACGACAAAGCTACGACACTCTCATCGCCCAGCAAACTCGTGAATGGCAACATGGGAAGACAACGGCAATCTATCTGGATCAGCCTGCAGAGCATCAACTGAGGGTGATAGAGGCCGCGCTGCAAGACAACTCGGAACTCGCGGTACTTGGTAGTGCTTCAAACTGGTCAGAAGTCGAGCAGTTAATCTCACTCTCAGCAAAATACAAGCTTCGGATTAACAGCCAGATATTGTCGCCCGGACAGGACCCCGTTCAGGAATTGGAACGCCTCTTAGACAATAGCGATGCCCTACTCGCATTACCCGATGCAGACATCTACAGCAAAGCGAACTTTCAGGCCATCTTACTCATGGCCTACCGCTTCAATAAACCCTTGATAGGCTATTCAAGTGCTTATGTGAAGGCCGGGGCAACCCTTGCCATTTATTCAACCCAGGCACAATTCGCTAAACAGACTGCCGACGTGCTGAATAGCATCATAAAATCCGGTCAAAAGGCGTTGCCCGCACCGGCCTATCCAAGCGAATATTCCATTGAATACAACCGTTATGTGTCTAAATCGTTAGGTCTGTATCTCGAAAACAACCTCAAGTTTCAGCAGTTGTATAACCAACATCCCCCGCAATAATCCGTTGCAGATTTTTATGCTCAGGCACCCGCTGTTGGGTAGTCGGGGGTCTGTTCACCGGCCGGTTCAAACCAGGCGAGTTTGTCGTGCAATTGCACCACCTCTCCCACGATAATTAGGGTTGGAGGCTTGACGTCTTTGTTGAGCACCATCTCAGGCAGCGTCATCAGCGTGCCAATATGTACCCGTTGATTCTGGGTCGTGCCCTGCTCCACCAGCGCGGCGGGGGTCTCTGGGTCACGCCCATGCGCCATTAGCTGATGACAGATTTCCTTTACGCCATGCAGCCCCATGTAAAACACCACCGTCTGTTTGGGCTGGGCCAACACGGGCCAATTCAGATTGATCGAACCATCCTTGAGGTGGCCGGTCACAAAGGTGCAGGACTGCACATAGTCCCGATGGGTTAGGGGAATCCCTGCATAGGCGGCACATCCCGCGGCGGCAGTAATGCCAGGCACGACCTGAAACCCGAC
>JAHEDA010000438.1 GCA_024641445.1 Gammaproteobacteria bacterium | reverse complement strand
ACGGTTTGGTCATCGATGAGACCATTGATGACACCTATCGCCGCGTGGCGACGGCCCTGGCCGAGGTGGAAGAAACGATAGAAAAACAACAAGAGTGGGGCGAGAAATTCCTCTGGGCGCTGCGTCATGGCGCAATCCCGGCAGGGCGTATCACCTCCAATGCCGGGGCTCTGGCCTACAAGCCGGCCACCTCTACTATTAATTGCACCGTCTCGGGCGTTATCGAAGACTCGATGGACGATATCCTGGAAAAGGTTCATGAAGCGGGTCTGACCTTAAAGGCTGGTTGCGGTATCGGTTACGAATTTTCCACCCTGCGCCCGAAAGGTGCTTTTGTTGCTGGGGCCGGGGCCTATACCTCCGGACCGCTCTCCTTTATGGATATCTACGACAAGATGTGTTTCACCGTTTCCAGCGCTGGCGGTCGGCGCGGTGCGCAAATGGCAACCTTCGATGTCGGCCACCCCGATGTGTTGGATTTTATCCGCGCCAAGCGTGAAGACGGACGCCTGCGTCAGTTCAACCTTTCTCTGCTGATCACCGAAGAGTTCATCGAAGCGGTGAAGAACGATGCCAAGTGGAAACTGGCTTACCCTATTAATGAAAAAGAACTCGATCACGAGAACATCGATCTCAACGACAGTGAACAAGTCGTCTGGCGCGACTGGTCGGTAAAGAAGAACTACATTGTCAATGACGATGGCAAGGTGGCTTGCAAGGTCTACAAGACCATCCGTGCACGTCGCCTGTGGGACGTCATCATGTCCTCCACCTACGATTACGCCGAACCCGGTTTCATTCTCATCGACAAGGTCAACGAGATGAACAACAACTGGTTCTGCGAGAATATACGGGCCACAAATCCATGCGTAACGGCCGATACTCGCATTCATACCCAGCATGGACTGGTACGTATTGGCGATCTCTATGCCAGTGGTGCGCCAATAGAGGCCACGGTGGATACCAGAGCGCTTGATGGTGATCGAGGGACGACGATTCGTTCCGCTAAACCTGCTTTTATGACTGCGCGTGTCGCCGATGTCTATCGTGTGGTGACACATGAAGGTTATGAGATCAAGGCGACAGAGTGGCACGACTTTTATACCAATCGCGGCAAGATAAAACTCAAAGAACTGGTTGCTGGCGACAAGCTATTGGTTCAGTCCGGCAAAGGCCAGTTTGGTACGGAAGGCAGTAATGACCTGGGGATGCTCTTAGGATTTATCACTGGCGATGGTCATTTCACCAATCGGGGCAACAATCAGGAGGCGGCGATCGTCAATTTCTGGGGTGCCGAACGGGAACTGGCGCCAGTCATGTCTCAGTACGTCAATACTTTGATTGAGGGTGTTGCACAGACAACGCGTGGCTATCAAGTCAACCCAGTTGCCGTGCCGCAACGCAATCATGTCTTCATTCGCTCAGTACTCCTGGCTCGTGTTCTAGAGCATTATGGGTTTACCCGTGAATCCAAATTACGGGTGCCGGAAGTGGTTTGGCGCGGTACGGAAGAATGTGTAAAGAGCTATCTACGCGGTTTATTCCAAGCGGATGGTACGGTAAACATTTCCGGCAAGAGCCAGAGTTGTTCCGTGAGGCTGGCGTCCAGCTATCCCAGCCTGCTTAAGGATGTGCAGAAGCTGGTTTCAAATTTTGGTATTTTTTGCACCATTCACAAACGCAGAGAAGCAGGCAAACGCTTGTTGCCGGATGGAAAGGGCGGTAGCAAACAATATAATTGCAAAGCTGACCACGAGTTGATTATTGACGGTGAATCCCGTGATCGCTTCATGGAGGAAATCGGTTTTGTCCTCGATTATAAAAATGAGCGTTATCATCAGTGGGTAGAGGGGAGGCCTCTGCATAAGACTCAGTCGTTTACTGCGCGGATAGTCGAAATTCGCTATGAAGGTCGTGAAGCGGTATATGACACAACCCAACCGGATCACAACACGGTTATTTTTAACGGCTTAGTTACAGGGCAATGTGGCGAACAGCCATTACCACCCTACGGCAGTTGTCTACTGGGTTCCATCAATCTGACTAAGTTTGTGC
>JAHEDA010000437.1 GCA_024641445.1 Gammaproteobacteria bacterium | reverse complement strand
CAAGGCCACTGTGGCCACGGGTCGTGGTAAGGCCGGTGCCGCCATGGGTGGAATACGTAATGTGGATTTCCGTCGTGGCAACAAGGGCGAGGGTCGCCTGGTCGTAACCCTGAGTGACCCCAACACCCCGGTCGACATGACCAAGCGCGGCAACGAGGTCGTTCTGACGCTACAAAATGTCAGCCTGCCCAAGAATCTCGAACGCCGTCTGGACGTCATGGACTTCGCCACCCCGGTGCGTACCGTGGATGCCTTTCAGAATGGCGCCGATGTGCGCATGGTACTGAACAATGAAGGTGAATTCGATCATATTGCCTATCAGACCGATGACAAGTTCACGGTCGATATCAAGCCTATTACCAAGGAAAAGGCCGAAGAGACGCGCAAGAAGTTTGCCTTCAAGGGTGAGCGTCTGTCGCTTAACTTCCAGAACATCGAGGTGCGGGCGGTGTTACAGCTCATCGCCGACTTTACCGGTCTGAATATGGTCACCAGCGACGCCGTCAGCGGCAGCCTGACCCTGCGTTTGAAGAACGTCCCCTGGGACCAGGCCCTGGATATCATCCTCAAGACCAAGGGCCTGGCCAAGCGCGAGGCTGGAAATGTGCTGATGATTGGGCCGGCCTCAGAGATCGCCGCGCAGGAGAAGGTCGAGTTCGAGGCGGCACGGCAGAACTCCGAGCTGGCACCGCTGCGCAGTGAGACCATTCAGGTGAATTATGCCAAGGCCTCCGAGCTGGCGGGCCTGATCAAGAGTGGTGATGCCAAGTCAAAGTCGAGCCTGTTGTCCGAGCGCGGCAGTCTGAGCATCGACCAGCGTACCAACAAGCTGCTGATCCAGGATACCAGTGACCGCATCGAGCAGATCCGTTCCCTGGTGGCCGAGCTGGATATCCCGATTCGCCAGGTATTGATCGAATCCCGCATCGTCATCGCCAATGACAATTTCTCCAAGCAGCTCGGCGTGAAGTTCGGTGTTAGCGGTGTGCAGCAAACCACCGATGGAGCCATTGCCTACGGCGGTACCCAGAATTCGGTGGATACCACGATCACCAGTGCGCGCGACAATATCGTCAACACGGGTAATCCCTTCCCCGTGAGCCTGCCCGCAGGCGCGCCGAGCAATGACCGTATGAACACCAACCTGCCGGTAATCGGCCCGATGGGTACCCTGGCACTGGCGGTATTGGGTGCAAACAGCCTCGTGGATTTGGAGCTGTCGGCGCTACAGGCCGAGGGTAAGGGCAAGATCGTCTCGAATCCTCGCGTCGTGACCGCCAACGGTCACCAGGCCCTGATCGAACAGGGTGTGGAGATCCCCTATCAGGAGGCCTCCTCCAGTGGCGCCACCTCGGTCTCATTTAAAAAGGCGGTGCTGAGCCTCAAGGTCAACCCGCAGATCACACCCGACAACCGGGTCATCATGGACTTGGCAGTAAACAAAGACAGCGTGGGCCAGGTCTATGCCGGTATCCCGAGTATCGATACCCGCGAGGTGCAGACCCAGGTGCTGGTGAATAACGGTGAGACGGTGGTGCTGGGTGGCGTCTATGAGCATACCGTCACCAATGAAGTGGATCGGGTGCCCTTCTTCGGTGATCTGCCTTTGTTGGGGGCGCTGTTCCGCCAGACCCGTGAGTCGAATCAGAAGTCTGAATTGCTGATCTTTATCACGCCAAAGATTTTGAAAGACAACAAGGTTTTCTAAGTATTACTCATAAATTGGCTTGCGGCAGCCGATAACAACGCATGAGTAGCAGGAGTCGAGTTATGAAGAAGGTAATGGCGCTTTTACTTGGGGTTGTGCTGGTGAGCTTGACCAGTTGTGGTGGTGGAAGCAATGGTGGCGGGTACACAAATGTCGGTGCAAAAGGCAATCTTGGTTCCCCCTATACCATTGCGATGAGCTTCCCGTTAACTGATGCCGTCACCAAGTCAGGTGGAGTTTATACTTGGGTAGGCACTGCGGTTGTTACAGACCAAAATGGTAATGCCGTGGCGGATTACACTACGGTACAGCTGGATGCGATCGACTCCATCAAAGCCCAGGGTACGA
>JAHEDA010000436.1 GCA_024641445.1 Gammaproteobacteria bacterium | reverse complement strand
ATTCCTTTCGCGATAGCTCGTGCCGTTCTGGCCATGCCCGTTGTGTATCTGCCGGTGCCCAATCCAAAGTATGAGATGTACCTAGCCAAGGCCTGAATAACCGTCCTGAAATGGTGTCCATTGAACGGCCCTTTCCCCCGGAGAGAAGGTCGGAATGAGGGATAGATGGTTACCATTTCGGGACGCTTAATCAGCTTAGGCTCGGGGCGGGTAGGGGAATACCGCCGTGGGTGTCCAGCAAGGTATTTGCTGAGTTCCGTCGCGGGGCAGATATTTTTTGTCCTCCCCAATTCGAAGGGGCATCGACAGTCACCTGTGCGGGCTATATAGTTGCCCCGATTCAATGATGTCGGAAACGGGTGCTGTGCATGGGCAATGACACTAGATTGCCGTGGTTACCTCTCCTGGCCTTGCTTGGCCTTGTGGCCACCACCGCATCCGCGGCAGATGAGCTGACACTGGAGGGTTATTTCTCCGCCGCCTTGCAGCGTAGCGAATCCACGGGTATTCAGCTCGAACAGGTTCACCAGGCCGAGGAGCGTCTGCAACAAGCCAGTTCAGCCTTTCTGCCGACCATCAATGTCGTTGCCAGCTCCACCTGGATTGACCCCCTCCCTGCAAGCGCACCGCAGACGCCTTCAACCCTCAGTCAGCAGTCGAGTTCACGCCTTACCCTCAGTCAGCCGCTTTTCCGTGGCATGAGTGAATATGCCGCCCTACGGCAGAGCCGCAATCTGCTCTCGGCGCAGCAGCAGGATTATCGTGGCGCCAGACTCAAGCTGTACAAGGATGTGGTGCAAAACTTCTACACCATCCTGGCGCTGGAGGGTGACATTCGCAATTACAAGGAAGAGATCCGCCTGAACCAGGAGCGCGAGCACGACATTCAGGCGCGTGTGCGTATCGGTAAGTCGCGCGACAGCGAACTGTTGAATGTGCAGAGTACGATCAGCACCCTGCAGGCGACTATCGAACAATTGCGCGGACAGTTACTCACGGCACGCGAGGCGCTGACGTTTATGAGTGGCCTCGATGCCTCGACCGCTATGCGCGATACCACTGTCCTGCCGAGCAAACTCGAATCACTAACGGGATATCTCGCCGGTATTCAGAATCGCCCCGATGTGCACGCGGCACAGGAGCGTGTTATTGCCTCGACCGAGGCGGTGGCAGTGGTACGCGGTGGGCATCTCCCCAATGTCGACCTCAACGCCAATTATTACCTGCAACGTCCTGGTTACTTAAACGATTCCAAGTGGGATGTTACGCTCTCACTGACGGTACCGCTCTATGCCGGTGGCACCGTTCAGTCCAAGGTGCGTGAGGCCAGCGCGCAACGCAGTCAGGCAGAGCTGAATCGTTCCCTGGTCGTGCGGCAGGCGGAGCAGGAGGTGCGCTCGCTCTATCAAAGTGTCGACCTCACCCTGACACAATTACAGGCGTTACAGGCCGCGACCGATGCCGCCCGTAAGAGTTATCAGGCACAGCTACGCGACTATCGCCTTGGCCTGGTCATCAATCTGGATGTGTTACAGGCATTGACTGCCTATCAACAGAATCAACGTACCCTGGACCGCGCGGTCTACACCGCCAGGAGTAATTACCTGCAACTGCTTGCGTCGGCAGCCCGCATCCCTGTGATGAATCCATAATTATGAGTCTATCCGATATCTCGATTCGCAGACCGGTGTTTGCCTGGATGTTAATGTTCGGGCTGATCGTGTTTGGCCTGTTGTCGGCCTCGCGCATGGGGATTAGTCAGCTGCCGGATGTCGACTTTCCTGTCGTGACTATTAAAGTCAGCTACCCCGGTGCGGCACCCGAGATCGTCGAGTCCAATGTCGTCGACATTATCGAGGACGCGGTCATGACGGTTGAGGGCGTGCAGAACGTCACCTCAAGTACACAATATGGCTCTGCCAGCATCACGGTTGAGTTTGATCTGTCACGCAACATCGCCGAGGCCCTGCAGGAGGTGCAGACCAAGGTGGCGGCGGCACAACGAAACCTGCCACCGGATCTGGAGTCACCGGTCATCAGCAAGACCAATCCCGAGGACCAGCCGATCCTCTGG
>JAHEDA010000002.1 GCA_024641445.1 Gammaproteobacteria bacterium | reverse complement strand
CATTACGGCCTGCACGAGTAAACATGTTGCTGGTGGCTGGTAGCGCGTGGCGGGTAAAATAACGCGCCACTAGCCACTGGCAAAATAAACATTCCCCTGTCGAACACAATTATTCCCCTGTATATTCCCAACCACTTTTCTGCACTAAGGAAGTTTTATGAAGAAGATCGCGCGTGCGCTGATAAGCGTCTCCGACAAGACCGGTATTGTTGAGTTCGCCAAGGCCCTGCAACAGAACTACGGTGTCGAGATACTCTCCACCGGCGGCACGGCCAAATTATTGGCCGAACAGGGCCTGGAGGTTATCGAGGTATCAGATTACACCGGCTTCCCCGAGATGATGGATGGGCGCGTCAAGACCCTGCACCCGAAGATCCACGGTGGTCTGTTGGGTCGGCGTGGCACCGATGACAAGGTCATGCAGCAGTTCAACATCCCACCCATTGATATGGTGGTCGTCAACCTGTATCCCTTTGAGCAGGCCATCGCCAAACCGGGTTGCGACCTGGAGACGGCGATCGAGAATATCGACATCGGCGGCCCCACCATGCTGCGGGCCGCGGCCAAGAATCACCGCGATGTCACCGTCATTGTAAACGCCACTGATTACGCCACCGTACTGAATGAGATGCAGTCCCACAGCGGCAGCGTGAGCGAGGTAACCCGCTTCGACCTCGCCATCAAGGTCTATGAACACACCGCGCGCTACGATGGCGCCATCGCCAATTATCTGGGCGCACTCAACAATAATGGCGTGAAGGACACCCCCTTCCCGCGCACCTTTAATATGCAGTTCAAGCTGCAACAGGCCATGCGCTATGGCGAGAACCCACACCAGTCGGCCGCATTTTATGTCGAACACAATGGTAGTGAGGCCAGTGTCTGCACCGCACGTCAGCTACAAGGCAAGGAACTCTCCTACAACAACATCGCCGACACCGATGCGGCGCTGGAGTGTATTAAACAATTTAGCGATGCCCCCGCCTGTGTCATCGTCAAGCACGCCAATCCCTGTGGCGTCGCCACTGGTGCCAATCTCAATCAGGCCTACGAGCGCGCCTACAGCACCGACCCGGAATCCGCCTTCGGCGGCATCATCGCCTTTAATCAGGAGCTGGACGAGGAGACCGCCTACAACATCGTGGCGCGCCAGTTCGTCGAGGTGATCATCGCACCCACGGTCAGCCAGGGTGCCATCAATGTCGTGAAGGAAAAGAAGAACGTGCGTCTGCTGGAGTGCGGCATGTGGTCATCCAAGGCCAATGAACGCTTCGACTTCAAGCGCGTCAACGGTGGCCTGCTGGTGCAGGAGGCCGACCTGCTGCTCTATAACGAACTCAAGGTCGTCACCAAAAAAACTCCTACCGACAAAGAGATGCTGGACCTGCTGTTCGCCTGGAAGGTGTGCAAGTTCGTAAAATCCAACGCGATTATTTATGTAAGGGACAACATGACCATCGGTGTCGGTGCCGGACAAATGAGCCGTGTCAACTCCGCCCGCATTGCCGCCATCAAGGCCGAGCAGGCCAAACTGGAGGTGAAGGGTTCCGTCATGGCCAGCGACGCCTTCTTCCCCTTCCGCGACGGTATCGATCAGGCTGCCCAGTCCGGCATCACCGCCGTCATCCAACCCGGCGGCTCCATGCGCGACGAAGAGGTCATCGCCGCCGCCGACGAACACGGCATGGCCATGATCTTCACTGGCATGCGCCACTTTAGACATTAACACATAGGACACCCTGAAAAATTCACATCAGGGTGTCCGCTTACCTAATACACGCCATATACGCCAAGTAAACATCATCTATACTCCACTCCATGATGTGATACGTTCACCCTACGCATCAAGACACTTTACGTTTGACGCTCACATTCAGTATGGAGTCACTCATGATGAAGAATGCCGTTTATTTGATCGTCGGCCTCAGCCTCAGCAATCTCTTCATGACCTTCGCCTGGTATGCGCACTTGAAGAACATGGCGAGCAAACCCTGGTTTATCGCCGCACTGGTAAGTTGGGGCATTGCCTTCTTCGAGTATATGCTGCAGGTGCCGGCCAATCGCGCAGGCTATCAGGTGTTTAACATCAGTCAGTTGAAGATCATTCAGGAGGTGATCGCGCTGACGGTGTTCATCCCCTTCCTGGTATTTTTTATGAAGGAAAGACTCACGATCAACTATTTGCTGGCGGGGCTGTGTCTGCTGGGTGCAGTGTATTTTATCTTTCGGGAACCGTTAAGATTGACTTCATAAGGCTAAGGCGTGGTGCGTACCTAAGGGTATAAATCCACTGCGTTTGACGCACCCTACACTTATCTTCAAAGCTTATCGCAGGGCCGCCCTAACGGCGCACTCTCCACACCCTTCTGAATCGTAAAACGGTCGGTCACCTTCTGGTCCTGATTGATAAACTCACCCGTGAGTGAATTACCATTGACATCAATCATCAAGGAGCCCGCCTCGTGTCGCGCAACCGTCATGGCGGGGTGGTCCAGCGGGCCGTCGTCTACTTTCTCGGATGAACCCACCACCGCATAGACCGTACCCTCGTACGCACCGGCGTGCTGACTATGCTTCTGATAGCTATCGAGGCCCTTGGCTGCCTGCAGAATCATGGAGGGTTTGAGTGTATTGGAAAAACCGTAATGGCATTTCATTAAACCGCTACGCTCGTACATGTGGCTATGCCCACTCATGACCAGGTCGACCCCTGCTGCCTCCAGCACCGGTAGAAAATGCTCGCGCATATCACGCATACGCCCGCCACTGTCTTTAGGGTCGTCGGAGTTGTGTGAGCCATGCGTATAAGGCGGGTGGTGAAACACCGTGATCACCCAGGTTCGGGTATTGGCCGCGAGGTCTTGCTTTAACCACGTCATCATCGCGCCACTCTCACGCAGTGAGCTGTCCTGCGAGTCGAGCATGACGACATGCATGTTGGCGTAATCAAATGAATAATAGTGTTCGGTACCCGAGGCAACTCCACCGGATTCACCCTGCTCAGGGAGGGTGAAGACCTTGAAGAAGGCCCAACGTCTCGAATCGTGATTGCCATAGGCAGGCCAGACCGGGATGTTACGGAATAACTTGCCGTAGGGCGTAAAGAAACCGTGCTGGTATTGTTTATTGGTGCCTGAGCTATAGGCGTTGTCACCCGTGGTCAAGATGAGGTCCGCTGCGGCCTTACCTGGGCGTGGATGTTGTTCGACCCAGTTGAGCATGGCGTCACGCACGTGATCCTGCACCGGGTTGGCATAGCCAGGGTCGCCCAGGACCCAGATCCGCGCCGACTCGCCGCCCACGATAGGGGCTGTGTCAAACCAGTAGTCACTGCCGCCATAAAGTACGTTGTTATCGGGACCAATCTGATAGAAATAGTGCGTACCTGCTTGCAGGCCGGTGAGGACGACCTCGTGTTCCTTGCGTGAGCGCCGTTCGCTCACCTCATTCTCAAACGGTATATGCGCACCAAAACGTACCACACCCTGCTCGGCCTGTTCGGTCTGCCAACGCAAGACCACCCGATCTGACGCCATCTCCTGTATATAGGGTGTCCGCACACCCGAGTAAAAATTTCCCGCCGCCACCTGGATCAGTCGCGCCAATGCCACCACGGCAAAAAAGACAAGGATGCCGATGAGGACGCGGCGCCAGAGACGGTTAAGTAGTTTCATAAGTTTGGTGTTTTGGTTTCGGTAGGGAAACCCACTATAATGCGCCTGCATTTGATACACAAAACCTTATTTTTACTTCTGATATCGAGAAGGTGATGTTGCAGCTCAATAACCAGGGACGACGTGCTTAACAACGTCCTAAACACTAAGAACGCAACATAGCTCCGATAAACACCCATAGCGAGTCGACATGAACGTATTGATTATTGGCGGTGGTGGGCGCGAACACGCCCTGGCCTGGAAGGCCTCTCTCTCACCCAAGGCCGACAAGGTATTCGTCGCCCCCGGCAACGCCGGTACCGCGCACGAACCCAAGATGGAAAACGTCCCGATCCAGGCCGATGATGTTGACGGCTTGCTGAGCTTCGCCCAGACCAATCATATCGGTCTGACAATTGTCGGCCCTGAGGTCCCACTCGTGCTGGGCGTGGTGGACAGCTTCCGTGCTGCCGGTCTGCGTTGCTTCGGCCCGAGTAAGGCGGCCGCGCAACTGGAGGGCTCCAAGGCATTTACCAAGGACTTCCTCGCCCGCCACAAGATCCCTACTGCCAGCTATGGCGTGTTTACCGATGTGGATGAGGCAGAACACTACATTCGCCAACAGGGCACCCCCATTGTGGTGAAGGCCGATGGCCTCGCTGCGGGGAAAGGGGTCATCATCGCCATGACTGAGGCCGAGGCCCTCGCCGCGGTGCGCGACATGCTTGCCGGTAATGCCTTTGGTGATGCCGGTCATCGCGTGGTGGTGGAGGAATTTCTCGAAGGCGAGGAGGCCAGTTTTATCGTCATGGTGGACGGCGAGCACATCCTGCCCCTGGCCACCTCGCAAGATCATAAAGCCGCCCTCGATGGCGATACCGGCCCGAACACCGGGGGTATGGGTGCCTACTCCCCCGCGCCCGTAGTCACCCCCGAGATCCATATGCGCATCATGCGCGAGGTGATTACACCGACGGTAAAAGGCATGGCAGCGGAAGGGAACCCTTACACCGGCTTTCTTTATGCCGGGGTCATGGTTAGCCCAACCGGATATGTGAAGGTGCTGGAATACAACTGCCGCTTTGGTGACCCTGAGACCCAGCCCATCATGCTGCGCCTCAAGACCGACATTATCACCCTGTGCGAGGCTGGCCTCGATGGTGAACTGAATCAAGTCCAGGCCGCCTGGGACCCCCGCGCGGCACTGGGTGTCGTGTTGGCTGCTGGCGGCTACCCCGGTGAGTACCGTAAGGGAGATGTCATCAAGGGCCTGGATAAGGTTGCGGGTAAAGAAGGCGCCAAGGTCTTTCACGCGGGTACCCAAGAGGTGGACGGTAAGGCCGTCACCAGCGGTGGCCGCGTCCTCTGCGTCACCGCCCTCGGCCACAGCGTCTCCGAGGCACAGGAACGGGCCTACCAGCTGGTGGACAAGATCAGCTGGAAGGGGATGAGCTGCCGTCGGGATATTGGCCACCGCGCCATCGCTCGCGAACAACAGGGTTAACCCCCTTCATTTCGTCCGGAAAGGGGCGAGACGCCCCGGCCCCTTTCCGCTAGAATAGTCCGCTTTCGCGCCCGGCGGCCCCAAAACAATGCCAATAATGCCCCGGCGATACCGATTCCCAGCATTCAAAATTTATAAAATTTAAGGAGTTCACATGTCAGCCAAGCACCCAGTGATTGCTGTCACCGGTTCCTCCGGCGCCGGCACGACCACGGTCAAGCGAGCCTTCGAGCAAATCTTCTTCCGCGAAAAGATTAGCCCCCTTATCGTCGAGGGCGACAGCTTCCACAAGTTTGATCGCGCCGAGATGAAGAAGCAGATCGCCGAGTTTGCCAAACAGGGCAAGAACCTGAGTCACTTTGGCCCCGAGGCCAATCACTTCGACCTCATCGCCGAGACCTTCAAGAGCTACGGTGAGACCGGCAAGTGCAAGCGCCGCTATTACCTGCACTCCGAGGAAGAGGCCATCGAGCACAACGGTCGCCTGAATACCAAACTCACACCCGGCCAGTTCACTCCCTGGGAGGCCATCGCCGAGCAGACCGACCTGTTGTTCTATGAAGGCCTGCACGGTGGTGCCGCCGACAAAGACGTGGACGTCAGCAAGTTCGTTGACCTGCTCGTCGGCGTCGTGCCCATCGTCAACCTGGAGTGGATTCAGAAGATCCATCGTGACAACGCCGAGCGTGGTTACTCCGCCGAGGCCATCGTCGACACCATCATGCGTCGCATGGATGACTACGTGCACTTCATTACGCCACAGTTCTCACGCACCCATGTAAATTTCCAGCGCGTACCGACGGTGGACACCTCCAACCCGTTTATCGCCCGTGACATCCCGACCCCGGATGAGAGCTTTATCGTTATTCGCTTCCGTCATCCGGAGGGTGTGGATTTCCCCTACCTTCTAAACATGATTCAGGACTCTTTCATGTCACGCCGCAACACCATCGTGGTACCCGGGGGCAAGATGGGCTTTGCCATGCAGCTGATCCTGAACCCACTGATTCACGAGATGTTAGAGAAGAAGCGCAAGAGTAAGTAAGCCGCACTCGCACGATGAAAAAAAGCCGGGGTCTCCCCGGCTTTTTTGTTTTAGGATGTCGGCGTATGGATCGCCTTCGCTACGCCCACAGCAGTGCCAGCCCCTGGCAGTCCGGTCTGGACGCCTGCATGCAGCAACTGGGAAAACTCCCTGCCACGAGTAATCTCGGTTTTCTCTACGTCACCGACCCGCTCAGTCAGCACCTCGGGGACATCTTACGAGAGATAAAACAACGCACCGGCGTCCAACACTGGGTCGGCAGCGTCGGTCTCGCCATCTGCGCCACGGCCACGGAGTATTACGACGAGGCCGCCATGGCCATGCTGGTGGGGGCCTTTCCCGAGGGTAGCTTTCAAGTCTTCAGCGACCCCACGGCGGTGCAGCCCGAACCGCACCACGCTATGCGGTTTGCCATCGTCCATGGCGACCCGCGCAATGGCCAACTCCCACGCCTCCTCACCCACCTGCCACAGCAACTGGGCGAGGCCTATCTGGTGGGTGGACTCACCTCAGCGAATCAATATCACTACCAAATCGCCGATGGCCTGTTGGAGGGACAATTGAGCGGTGTCGTCTTCGATATGGAAAAGGTCCCGGTCGTTACCGGTTTAACGCAGGGCTGTTCGCCTCTGGGCAAGACCCATATCATCACCGAGTGCGATGGCAACATCGCCATCGCCCTGGACCAACGCCCTGCCCTCGCGGTCATGAAGGAGGAGATCGGTGAGGTCCTGTCGCGCGACCTGCGGCGTGTGGGTGGCTACATTTTTGCGGGCTTTCCCGTCAGCGGCAGCGATACCGGCGACTATCTCGTGCGTAATCTCATCGGAATCGACCCGGAGCAACAGGTCCTCGCCATCGGTGAATACCTTCAACAGGGCAGCCGCATGATGTTCTGCCGCCGCGATGGCCGCACCGCGGTGGAAGACCTCCAGCGCATGCTGCGCAATATCAAGAGTCGCCTGCAGGGACCCGCCAAAGGTGGGCTCTACATCTCCTGTATGGGGCGTGGCCAACACATGTTTGGTGAGATATCCGCCGAGCTAAAGCTAATCCAGGCCGAGCTGGGAGATATCCCCCTGGTAGGTTTTTACGCCAATGGTGAGATCGCGGGAAACCGGCTCTACGGTTATACCGGGGTACTTACCCTATTTCAGTAATCCAGTAATCGCCTTACACTTGTCGGACGACGTCTAATCTTTTTTCAAGTAACGTCCCAACATTGCCGATAAAAACCATATAACCATCGCCGGTATTACGAGGTTTCTCCGTATGGCCTGTACCCATTCCAGTAACTGCCAGCTCTACCCCCAATTCGCGGCCGATGCTGCCCTGAAGCTATGGAAACAGCATTATTGCGAGGGCGACTTCAACAAGTGTGCACGCTACCAGCTGTCACTTCAGGGCAAGGCCGTACCCCTGACCCTGCTCCCCAACGGTAAGCAGATCAACCTGGACCGTAGTAAGGAAGAGGTTGGGGCACACGCCCTCTTTAACGCCATCCTCAAAAATCGCCCGGCCATGGTGCGCTCGATCCTCAAGACCAATACCAGCAAGGGCACTATTACCAATAGTGACGGTCAAACCCCACTCATGGTGGCCGCCGAGATTGGCAATCGCGATACTGTGACGGTCCTGTTGGAGTTTGGCTGCAGCCCGCAGGCCCTCGATAAACAGGGGCGTAACCCTGCCCAGATCGCCGAGGAGCATGGCTTCCCCGCCATTGCCAAACAGATACTGGCGTATCGCGGTGGACGGGTCGCCAATGACGAGCCGGTGATTGGCGCCGATGAAGAGGACGAAACCGGCAGTATGCCCGAGATACTCGGCTTCCTGCGCAAGCTGAACCCCTTTAAATAACATGATCACCATGGAGGATTGCATCCATGACAACTGAATATTGGCCCTGGTGGGTCGGTGCCCTGGCGATGGGTGGGCTCACCATTGCCTTCCGCATTTTTATCGGACGCCCCCTCGGGGTCTCCGCCAGTTGGGCCAATGTGGTGAACTGGCGCGAGCAACGCGAACAGATCAAGACCAGCGAGGCCCTGCGCGACAATGCCGACGCCGCCAAGGACTCCATCCTCGCCGCCACCCTGGCCGAGTTTGGCGAGGTGGCCGACGCGGGGACACACAACACGACCAATGAAACACAACTCACCACGGGCAAGGCAAACAGACCCGTCCCACCGCTGGCTCACTTGTTCTTTCTGTTGTTTATGTTCGTGGGCTCACTGCTCGTTGCAATGATGCATGGTGGATTCCACCTACAGCTTGAACTCAGCAAGCTACATACCCTTATGAGTGGCGGCGAACTCTGGCGTTCCTGGATCTACCTCATGATCGGCGGGGTAATGGTGGGCTTCGGCACCCAGATGGCGGGGGGCTGCTCCTCAGGCCATGGCCTGAGTGGTTGCTCCCAATTGGCCCCAACGAGCATGCTGGCAACCGTTGTCTTCTTTGTCAGTGCGTCACTGATGTCACTCTTTTTTGCCGCGATGGTGCACCTATGAAAAAAGGCTACCTGAAAGACTATTTTCTGTATTCCCTCATGGGGCTGTGCATGGGCGTCGTGTTGGCGCGTGTTGGCTTTGCCGACTACGACGAACTGCACCACATGTTTATCTTCGCCGATACCCGCATGTTCTTCAGCTTTGCCGGTGGCACCCTGTTGGCCATGGTGGTATTCCTCGCGTTTTATAAAAAATTCCCACGCCAGAAAAAGCTCCTGCAACCAGGGACCGTGCCGGGTAGCGTCATGTTCGGCTTTGGTTGGGCCATCTGCGGCGCCTGCCCCAGCATCGTGTTTGTACAACTCGGTCAGGGAAAGCTCCCCGCCTTAATGACCCTGCTCGGCATCTTCATTGGCGTGGCCATCTACCGTCGAATCCATGCCCGCTATTTCCAGTGGGACGTGGGCAGTTGCAGCACCTGACTATCTCATCCTCAAACCACAAGGGCTGCGACGCAGCCCTTTTTAATTTTCAGCGGGTGAAAAATTAATCGTCGCACATACCACGTTTCTGCTAATCCTTCGCCTTTCTAAATGGCCTTTAATACCCGGTGTCGGCAGCGATTTATGGAGTGCTGAATCCGTTTATCCCCGGAACCCAGGTGTGGCAAAGTAGTCATATCTCAAACACCAACCCTCGACAGGACCAGACATGCTGTACAAAACGCTAGGACAAACCGATATTCAGATCAGCACCATTTGCCTCGGCAGCATGACCTGGGGGCAGCAAAACACCGAGACTGATGGCTTTGCACAGATGGACTACGCCCTGGCACAGGGGGTGAATTTCTTCGACACCGCCGAGCTATACTCTATTCCCCCGGGCGGTCCCACCTACGGCAGTACCGAGACCATAATCGGCAACTGGTTCAAGTCGCGGAAAAATCGCGACAAGGTCTTTCTCGCCAGCAAGATCGCGGGGCCAGGTGAGGGCTGGATCCCACACATTCGTGGCGGGCTCAGCAAATACGATCACCGGTACATACCCGAGGCACTTAATGCCAGCCTCAAGCGCCTGCAGACCGATTATATCGACCTCTATCAACTCCACTGGCCGGAGCGTGAGACCAACTTTTTTGGGCGCCTGGGTTACGTCGCCAGGGAGGATCACTTCACCCCCGTGCTGGAGACCCTGCAGGCACTGGCTGACCAGGTCAAGGCTGGTAAGATCCGCCACATCGGCCTCTCCAATGAAACACCGTGGGGGTTAATGAGCTTTCTCAACCTCGCTGAACAACACGGCCTCCCACGCATCGTCACGGTACAGAATCCCTATAGCCTGCTCAATCGCAGTTATGAAATCGGCCTTGCCGAAATTTCCTGGCGTGAACAGTGCGGCCTGCTGGCCTATTCACCCATGGGGTTTGGCGTGCTCTCCGGTAAATATGTCGGAGATAAACACCCGCCTGGGGCACGCATCTCGCGTTGGCCCAATTACAGCCGTTATATGAATCCACAGGCCCAAGCAGCGACCGAGGCTTACGTCACACTGGCCCGCTCGCACAGTCTCGACCCGGCCCAAATGGCCCTGGCCTACGTCAACACCAGACCCTTTCTTACCAGCACCATCATTGGCGCCACCAGCATGGATCAGCTGCGTAACAATATCGCAAGCATCAACCTCAACTTGAGTGAAGAGGTGATTGCCGGCATTGAGGCCATTCACACACAGCAACCGAATCCGGCCCCATAGAACTGTTTGTACCAGGAAGTGATAAGAGCGCGGGAGGAAAATATGGAGTGTATCTTTTGTAAGATCGCCAGGGCCGAGATTAAGACCGAACTATTGTATGAAGATGATGATGTAATTGCCTTTCGTGACCTGCACCCACAGGCCCCACTACACGTGCTCTGCATCCCTCGCCAACACATTAGTACCCTCAATGACCTGTCACCCCAACAGACTGCGCTTGCAGGGAAGCTCCTCCTGACAGCGCAACGGGTTGCCAAGAACCTTGCTGTAGAGGAATCGGGCTATCGGCTGGTTATGAACTGTAATGGCCATGGTGGGCAAACAGTTTTCCATATCCATCTGCACCTGTTGGCTGGGCGGCAGATGTCGTGGCCTCCTGGATAGGCACTTGATCGCGCCTTACTTCTCCATATCCTTGGCCATGACCTGGAGCCCGCCGTTCAACACACTGGCCTGGAGACCGTTTTGCTTGAGTAGAAATGCTGCCGCTGCACTACGACGGCCTGTACTGCAATAGCAGATGTAGTGCAGTTTGGGATCGAGTTCCTGCAATCGCATGCGAATCTCATGCAGGGGGATATTCGAGGCCTTGGGCAGACGACTGCGCTGATACTCTTTGGCGTGCCGCACGTCCAGCCAACGCGCCCCCTTAGCCACAGCCACCCGCGCCTCATCGGGGGATAAACGATGCAACATCGGTTCTTTCATCAGGGCATCGAAATCCTGCTTGGCCAGACGCATCACCACGCCATCACTCAGCATGGTCACTGTGGCATTACGCTGACTATCTGAGACCAGGGCCTCTTCACCGAAGCTCGCCCCGGCCGTAATACGTGCCAACTCAACTGTCCGCGTCACCCGCGCCTCACCCTCGGTGAGGACGTAGTAATAATCCCCCGCTTCACCTTGACGCACAATCTTGTCACCCTGGCCGACCTTGAGCATCTCCATCTTTTCAAGCAGGCTGCGTATATTGGCCGGGGGAAGTGCCTTGAAGGCCATGATGTGGCGGACGCGACGAATCCAGCTACGGTCCTCATCATCACTGCTCGATTCTGAGGCTGGCACCTTGGGATCAGGTTTACCCACTTCCGACACACTCGTTGCAACCGCGGGGGCCTGAGTCTCCTCCTCCTCCGATACCGCCAGCTGATCCCACATCATCATGTATTCGAGGACGCTGTTATCGATGCGCGCGATCTCTACCATACTCATGGTCACAGCAGTGACCTGACGTGGCTGGCTGTCATCCAGAGGATAGTGCGCCTCATCCATGCGACTGGTGATTATCTTTTCCTGCCGACCATCTGATGAAGAGAGTTGCACATCCCCCTTAATCACATAGACGGTCTGATTATCCACATCCCCCTCACGGAACAAAGTAACACCCACCGGCAGTCGCTCGGTGTAGGCCAGGCTTAATAATTCCGTGAGCCGTTCTTCCGACAGGCTGGAGATGGGCTCAAGGGTCTTGAGTCTTTCGAGGGTTAGGGTAAGTTTCTCACTCATGTGCAATACACCTGTCGGCCTTCCATGTTGGTTATAGCGTGACCGTAATCATACGAAAAATTCACCGGTTTTGCCCCATATCTGGAGTTAAGTAGAGGATTTATTCCATGTTTTGTGGCCCATCAATATCCCCACTATTGTTCCAACGTGTTATTGTTATCACAGTTTCGTGTGACGAACAGCTAAAGAGAAGTCCCGTTAAGGTCGCTATGTCTCAGACCTGCAAGGGAACTGTGCAGTTAATCAGATGCGGTACTGCATGAACGCAAAAAAACTAATAAAACTGTTACTCGACAAGCGGCAATTGCCCTACACAATCATCAAGGCACCGGATGCGGTGACCCTGACCGATGACTGGCAATTCCGCAGTGTGCCACCAGAGACCTTGGCACAGGCGCAACTCCTTCACGATGCCAACGGCATAGTCCTCGCTATCTATCCCGCCAGCTATGAGATTAACCTCGCCGCACTGAATCTACAGCTTCGCCGCAAACTCACATCGTTATCCATTCAGGAGGCACAAGCCCTCACTGAGACATTGAACAATCTGGAGGCCACTGACCCGGCCGGTTTACTCAGTATCGGGGTCATCGTTGATGAGCATCTGAGTGCCTATGAGCACATCTACACAGAGGCAAACGAATCCTATCGACTGATCCAGTTCCTAGGTGAAACATTGAATCAGCTCAGCGACAACACCCTTCTTGGCAGTTCCTTTAGTGACCCCTCGCTGGTGCTGACCGAGCGCAATATTATCTCCAGTGAACTCAACATGTCGGGCATCAAACATAAACTGGGCACCACCCAACACCTGCCGGTAATACCAGAGACCGCCAGACAATTATTGCGCCTGCGAAATAATCGCAACGGCACTGTCGAAGACCTGAGCGCGATCATCCACCGTGACCCCGTACTGGCGGCCTATATCATACGCTATGCCAATTCTGCCATCTTTGGCCAACGTGAAGCCGTTAAGAGTATTGAGGAGGCGATCTTCCGCGTACTGGGCTACGAGGCCGTGCTGTATCAGACCCTCGGCTCCGTCATAGGCAAGGCTCTACCCCTGCCCAAGCAAGGAAAACTGGGGCGTGAACAATTCTGGAAACAATCCTATTTTGCCGCGGCCCTCAGCCAGCGGCTGGCCCTGCAGATTCCCAAGGCACATCGACCACATGTCGGTCTCGCTTATTTGTGCGGGCTATTACATGACATTGGCATCCTGGTACTAGCCGGGGAGTTCCGCACGGAATATGACTGGCTCAACAATATGCTCTCGACTCAGGCCGACACGAATCTGGTGACGCTCGAACAGTTTCTGTTACGGACACACCACGGTGAGGTGGGGAGTTGGTTACTCGATGGCTGGAACCTGCCTGATGAGGTGAGCACCGTGTCGCGGGCACAACACGCCGCGTATCAAGGTAAACACCAGAATTATGTGCAGCTCATCCAACTAGTGGATAAATTGCTTAGCCCACATCAGCTCTCTTATATCAATGACGATAACATCCCAGCCGGACTATTAACTGCACTGCACCTTGATGAAGAGGGGGTATATACTGCGGTTGATGACGTGCTCCAGGGGAGCGATCTCATTTCAGAGATGGCCTCTGCAATGAGCGCATAACCTCAAGTGCCTGTCGAGCCTAGACAGGCACGCGCATGTACTCTAGAAACGCAGCCCGCCCAGCTTTTTCATAGTCTGCTGTCGATGCCACACTACTCCTCCGCCAAACCCTGCGGCGGTCAAGACCAGCATCAAAAGCAACCAGCCTAACCAGGCCAGGCTACTCTCACCCGCTGGCCCCATGGCTCCGACAAGGTCCCGATGGAGGTTGGCATTTTGTTGTTGCAGTTCATCTACCTTCTCGCTGGCTTGCTTGAAATCTAGTTTCAATTTTTCCTGCTGCGAAAGCAGTTCGGTGTGTTCTTTTACCAGCTGCTGATTCTGTTTGGTCAGCTCGGCAAACTTGAGCACCGCAGGTGCCTCTTTGTCGGTATAGCTCTCACGGATCCAGCCCTCTTCTCCATCTTCGGTGCGGACCTTGACCAAACCCGCGCTACGACCAAGGACCTCCAGCTGCATACCCGTCGTCAACACGCTGGTGGGTGGGGTTCGCTGGTCGACATCGGGGCGCAGGCCAACATGCAGGCTACCACTTATATATAGCGTCTCCGCCATAGCAACGCTGCTACTCAGTACGCTACAGAGTAAGGCCGTGATTCTGACCCATTGCGCGATACGACTACCCGACATAGACCACCCATTTAATAGAGGTTGCATTGCTTATCGGCCTAATTCAGTTGAGGCTTTAGATCTAGACCTACCGAATATGACCACTTACTCACAGATCCATAGCGTGTCTGCCTCGACCACGACGTGTATCGATTGTAGTGACTGCCCACGACAGGGTCCCCAGATGCAGAGTCCATCTAGTGGTCGAAACTGTGCCCCATGCATTGAGCATAGCAACAAGGCCTTATCTATATTAAAAAATTGGTTTTCCTGCCAATTCAGGCTCACCCCCAGATGGGGGCAGGTATTGCGAAAGACACGGATATGACCATGCCAACGCACAATAAATCCGCTCCGCTCACCCTCTCGTCCCTGATATTTGAATTCAAGCGTACCAGGGTCCGGTATCTGGTTAACCTCACCAATATACTGCCGCTCTACCACGCACTATGCTCCCAGGTGCACCAGTACCTCACGCTGACCGCGGTAGTGGCGATGCTCCCAGAGGTAGATACCCTGCCAGGTCCCCAGTAACAACTTACCACCGCTAAAGGGTATAGCGAGAGAGCTTGCCGTGATCGCTGCCTTCAGATGCGCAGGCATATCATCGGGGCCTTCCTGAGTATGAGTATAAAGGGGATCATCTTCGGGGATTAGTCGATTCATCCACCGTTCCAGATCAGCACGGGCACTGGGGTCGGCGTTCTCCTGGATCAAAAGACTGGCTGAGGTATGCCGTATAAAAAGGGTACATAGGCCCTCCTGCATACCTGACTGCCGCAGCTCATCACTCACACGACGAGTAAATTCATGTAAGCCCTGCCCCTTTACCTCAATTTGAAGATGCAAAATCATTCGACTCTGGCCACCTTAGATAAAAAACGTGGTTTTTCTCGCAAAAAATCCGCTACTGCACTTCAAATTAACGAAAAACCGCTTATATAGTTGCACCTGCGGAACACACTATACTATCCTATCGCCTGTTTCGTTAACCCATACATCTCGGGAGTGCACATGGCAACCAAGAAAAAAGCAAAGAAGACCACTGCAAAGAAAGCGGTTAAGAAGTCCACTGGCGGCAGCGCAAAAACCATCAAGGACCCGTACACCAAGAGTGCCTTGTATGCGGCAATCGCTGAAACCACTGAACTCAAGCGTAAAGACGTCGTTGCCGTTTTTGATGCCCTGACCAATATCGTCAGTGGTCACGTCAATCGCAATGGTGCCGGCCTGTTCACGCTGCCAGGGCTGTTGAAGGTCAAGGTTGTCCGCAAGCCCGCAACCAAGGCTCGCAAGGGCATCAACCCCTTCACTGGCGAACCCGCTGTGTTCAAGGCTAAGCCAGCCCGTAATGTTGTAAAGATCCAGGCCCTCAAGGCCCTTAAGGAAATGGCAAAGTAACGACTACTTTTCCAGGCAGGCGGCGGCATCGATGCCGCCTGTCATTCCCCTAACTACCTCGCTCAAGCCACTCCACCAATCCCAATAGATTATCGACCGCACCATGCAGATAGGGCGCGTGATCGAATAGCATCCGTTCACATTGAGAAACAGTTAAAAAGCGGGTCATTAACAAGGTATGCATACCAATAGCATGCGCCCCCCGATGTTCATTGCTCCCCCCGTCGCCGACGAAGCACACCTGGGTCGCCATAACCCCGAGACTCCGTAAGGCAGCCAGATAGATCTCCGGTTCCGGTTTTTTGCTACCCACCTCGCAACTGAAATGCGTGCTATCAAAGATTGTCTTTAGGGGTGAGTTTGACCAGGCCCGAACCTCACTGGTCGAGGCGTTGGAGACCAGGGCCAGGCGGTAACCACGTTCCTTTAGTCGCTGCAGGCCTTCCACTACGTCGGGTTCTACGTGTACAAGGCAATAGTCAAAACGCGCCTGCCGCTCGCGTTCCGCCAGGAGGATCAAGTCTTCGGGGATTGTGGGGTCAATTGAGTGCGCCAGGGTGCGCAAGATATCCAGGCCAGCGGTCTGCTTGCAGATCTCATGCGCCTCACCAAAACAGGCCTGCCTCCATTCCTCGCGCGTCACTCCGAGGATATCTGCCGTAAATCGGCCAACGGATTCAGGCACCTCCGCAACACTGACCAGCGTATTAAACAGGTCTAAGCAAACGCCCGAGACACGCTGCATGTGTCTTCGTAAAAACTTGAAGGTGCGTCAGCAGGAAATCAGAACTTGATACCGATACCAAAATGAAGCCCGCTGTCGACGGGAATCTCCGTATTGGCCGAGCCGGTAGTAAAGGAGATGTGGTGATAACCTACGAATACCGTGGCCTGAGGGGTAATCTGGTAGTCAAGACGCCCACCATATTCGGTAAAGCTCTTGGCATCCATGAACGAGACAATACTTGGCGCAGTGAAATAGTGCACGCCAATACCGAGACCACCCCAGGTATCGGGTATCACCAAGAGTTCGCCGCCGATGGACAAAACCAACGCCGAATGGCTCCCCAATACGGGGTCGGAGGTACTGACAAAATAGCCACGCCCCCCCACCGAGATCACCAGAGGGCTGTCCAGATTGTCATTTCGAACCAACATCCCCGCACTCAGTAAATTATTACTGCTGGTATAGAGATAACTAAACTCCATATCCAGACGCCCCGCCTGCTGGCCAGTAGCTTGGGTGTCATAGAAGAAGCGCGCGCTATTGCTCCCAAGGTCCGCCGAGACGGATTGCCCCCATGCGGTAACACTACCGAGTAGAAATACACCCGCCAGACTCATTCGTAAAAACATCGCTTTGCCCCTCCACCCTGGGTACATCAACTATTGGCCAATAATAGCCTAAACATGCAATTATTTCGCCAGTTAACCCAGATTCAGCCCCCCAAGAGGGTCTTGGCCATCCGCTGAATCTCGCTGCGTGCATTCTCGATGAGCTCCAGACTGGCTGCCGGTCCGAGTTGCTTGAGGCTCATTTTGTGAAAGGAGGGTAATTCGATTAGAGGTGGTAAATTACCTGCACGCGCACTCATGATGGCATCGTGGGCCTTCGCCACGATGACCACATCGGTGTAGTCAACATTTCCGCCTTTCACCTGCTGCCAATGTGCAACCCCCTCTGGTATGGAGACCACCTCTTCCGGAAAGTGCCAATCGCGCAGTATCTGCTGACCCACCTCGCCGCTCAGGGCCTGTATCGGTGCCGCCAGGGTAAACTCACTGGTCAATTCCAACCCCAGTTCACTCGCATAATGGAGAAGCGGGAGATACCCGATTTCATGCACCAGGCCACCCAACATGGCCTTGTTTGCATCGATCCCGGGGGTCACCTCACCCAAGACAAAACTGATCGCGCCAACATAGGTGCTGCGACGCCAGATCCCCTGGGCAATATTGCGATAGTGTCGGCTGGCATCAAACACATTGTGCAGGGCCAGACACATGACAATATTTCGTGTCACCTCCAGACCCAGGCGCATAACGGCCATTACACAGGACTCGATCTCCCCCCCTGTGTGATAACCGGGAGAATTGGCAATCTGGATTACGCGGGCGGTAAAGGCGGGGTCGATCTGGATGATTCGGGCAACATCATTGGGCCCCTTATCTGCATCACGGACGACCTGATTGATGCGGTTGACGATCTCTGGCAATGAAGGCACAACCAAACAACCGCACGCAAGTTCCTCGCGCACTCTCTGGATGAGTTCACTGTATTGTTCTTCCATGGAGAGATTTACGCCGCCACAAGACTAGTCACAAAGTGTGGCAAGCATAGGCTTAGTGCGAGATGCTTTTCAACTCATCTCCCGACACATAGACATCTGACGACAAGGGCGTCTCCGACTCAGAGTCCGAACGTTTCGCAAAGCGGTTGTATGAGGTCATGTCCAGGCTGTCGCGTACCCCAGGATTATCCTGGATGAAGCGCAGGAATGAGCCACGATCTATCTGCACCACCTCTACATTGGTAACGGCCATCACCGAGGCCGCCCGGGGTGCCCCGGTCAGAATGGAGCGCTCACCGAAATATTCACCGGTCTGTAATAAAGCCAGGTCGTGATACTTTTCACCCTCGCGGTATCCAACACGGGCAACTCCTCGACATATCACCGAGAGGGTATCCCCTGGCTCATTCTCTGTAACGATGGTCTGTCCCGCCGAATAACACACCAACGCAGCCCCCTGAGAGAGCTGAAGAATCCCCTCCGATTTAATAGGCCTGAAGGCGGGAATATTCTTCAAGGTGGTTTCGACGATACGCTGCCCCGTACGTTCAATCACCGCTTGCTGCAACTTGCCATGCTGGCGAAACAGAGTCTCTAAAGCCGAGGCGGGGATTTCGACAACGACGGAGGGGCGACTCGCCGTCACGGTCGAAATACGCGGGATTTTATACATCGCGGCGATCTCGCCAAAGAGTTCGCCCTCTTTCAGAATACCCACACGCACATATTGCCCATCAACATCTTCGCTGACCTGCGCCTCCCCCATTAAAAGGATATAGATATGTTCGCTACGGTCATTCTGGCGGCAAATCACATCGCCCGGCATGAGGGTTTTCACTCGCCCGCGATCGAGCAAATAAGTACGCGCCTCACGATTCAGTAACTCACCAAACACACTACTTTGCTCAAGCACGGTGTGGGCTGCCGCTGTCTCCATTTTCGCGCTCCGTCTTTAAAGAATTTAACTTACATATATATGGTATAGCCCATCTACGGCCCGGCGCGGGCCATTGAGCGTATGAAACAGGAGAATTGCCAGACACTTCACACAAATCACAGTGCAGGTACTCAGGATGGCCGAAGGCACGTCAGACTTACACCCGGCGACTATCGCCCTGACGCCACACTATTTGTGCCCATTAAAAGAGACCCGCCATGTGTTTCAGACATTCAGCTTCACCGCCACGACGATAGGAAGACTTCGTAATGCTACGTCTCACTGCATATGATTATCGTCGGCTATGGCTTGGGTGAGGGTGGGATTACAACGTGAGTGAGTGAGTCAGACACGGATTCGAGTATGGCTTTCCGCCAGACAAAAAAAAACCTCCCTTACAAACTCAGTGTTCAACGGGAGGTTTAACAAAGATGTATCGTAGGGTGCGATACATTGCAAAAATCGTCTAGGTGAGGGTAAACATAGTCCCTGAAATGCTGGCTGGCAAGCCGGGGAAAAAGATCGCCGAACTAACCAGAACTTGCACTGATCGCGGTAGATCGCCGTGATGGATAATGCATCAGTCCAACTCAAAGCCCAGATTACCCTAGCAGTATTGTTGGTTATTTTAGGTTAAATCCCCTACTAAGATATAACCTTTGTGTGAATATGGCTATTTGCTGAAATTACTATTTTATTGTTAGATTGCTAGCCGCGTGATTTTACAATCAATTCATAGGCGGCCTTGATCTCCTGGGTCTTTTCTGTCGCCAGCTTGAGCATTTCCTCCGGCATACCTCGTGCCACCAACTTGTCGGGGTGGTGCTGATTCATTAAACGTCGATATGCGCGCTTGACCTCATCATCACTCGCGGATTTAGCCACGGCCAACATCTTGTACGCCTCTTGTAGACGATCGGCAGAAACCTGCCCGTGCATACCAGCACCCGTGCCGCGTTGATTAAAGCCCTGGCGTCCCTCCATCATGCCAATCACACGCTCGAAATCGTGTTGTGAAAAACCAATAGACTCGGCAATGTGACGGAGCAGCTGATGCTCGTCCTTATGTAAAACGCCATCCGCAAAGGCCGACATCACCAGTATTTCCAGGTACATCTGCAACAGAATACGTCGACGCGAGCAAATCTGGCGAAACTGCCTTAGTACATCATCGAGCGGAAAATTATCCTGTTTCCCTTGCGAGAAAAGGTCGATGGCGAGCTTCCTCTGTTGTTCATTGAGCTGCATGTCACGCATAACCTGGCGTGCCATATTGATCTCATCTTCCGAGACCCGACCATCGGCCTTGGCCAGATGCCCCATCACCGAGAACAATGCGGTGAAGAAGGCCGTTTGTACCTGTTCGTGGTCAGCCCCACCACCCAATGCGTAAGCCGCACCCTCAATGCCACGATCAAATTGATGCCCAAACGCCGCGCCCAACATGGCCCCGAGTGGGCCACCCATCATAAAACCAAACGTACCGCCAAGAACCTTACCCCACCACGACATGTCATTATTCCCGAAGTTGTAAAATGAAAATTTTCTAAATAGCTAAGTGCGCAATCTGATCAAGATTTGACCCAAGTCTTACGGCGTCACGACCAGGGTCCCTTGATACATCTGCATCTGACAGGTAAAACGATATTCACCCGCTTGTGCCACCTGCAAGGTGATCTCATTCGGTCTGCCCACCTCAAGGGTTTCGCTTTTACCAAGACCATGAAAGATTACCTGCTCGGCACATGGACTCACATCCTTACGGATAAATCGCAACGTAACAGGATGTCCTACACCCACGGTAATCCGCGCAGGGGTATAGACCCCATTCTCAACCAGAATCTCGATCGCAGTGCCAGTCGTGACCTTTTTTGAGCGAGGCCGCGACAGCCAGAACCAGTACACGATCAATACAATAGATAGCAACCCCGCCAAATTAACCCACAACATGGCTTACCTCCTAGCCTTGAATAAACGCAGTCGATTGGCATTACTCACCACGGTCACCGAAGACATGGCCATAGCCGCACCCGCGATCAAGGGATTGAGTAATATTCCAAGCACTGGGTACAAGATACCCGCTGCGAGGGGGATACCAACCGTGTTGTAGATAAAGGCACCAAATAGATTTTGTTTGATATTACGCACCGTCGCTTTGGAGATGGTAATGGCATCCACCACACCAAAGAGTGAGCCACGCATCAGAGTGACATCGGCGCTCTCGATCGCCACATCGGTACCCGTGCCAATCGCAAAACCTACGTTCGCTCGCGCAAGCGCGGGTGCATCGTTGATGCCATCGCCTACCATGGCAACGATGTCACCACGTGCCTGAAGTGCCTCTATCTTGTTGGCCTTATCCTGCGGTAATACTTCAGCGATTACTTCGTCCACGCCCACCTGCTTGGCCACTGCCGCTGCAGTCGCACGATTGTCGCCTGTGATCATCACTACCTTGAGGCCCAGTCGGTGGAGGTGTTCTATCGCCGCCGCAGAATCTGTCTTAATCGGGTCTGCTACACCGATAATACCGATCAGTAAATTGCCTTGCGCTACAAACATGGGTGTTTGTCCCAGCAGCGCAATGCGCTCGGCCTCACTTGTCAAATTCGCTGTATCGACCCCCTCGCGCGACATCAGGCGTTGATTGCCCAACCAAACGGCTTGGCCAGCAAGCACCGCACCAACTCCATGTGCCGTAATCGCCTCGAATTTCTCGGCCTTTATCAACGTGAGTTGGTTTTGCCTGGCCTTCGACACAATGGCCTCTGCCAAGGGATGTTCAGAACCGGCCTCGACGCTTGCTGCGAGTAATAAAAGTGTTGAGGCATCCTGTCCAGGTGCAGGGATAACGCTGATCACCTCCGGATGACCGGCGGTGATGGTACCGGTTTTATCCAGGACGATCGTGGTTAACCTTCCCGCCAGCTGTAGTGCCTCACCATTGCGAATCAATACACCAAACTCTGCCGCCTTTCCCACCCCCACCATGATCGAGATCGGTGTCGCCAAACCCAATGCACACGGGCAGGCAATAATGAGTACCGTCATGGTAGCGACGAGCGCATAGCTAATGCGCGGTTCAGGTCCAAGGTTTATCCAGATCAAAAAGGTAATGACCGCAATGATCAACACACTCGGTACAAACACCGAGGCGACCTTGTCAACAAGGCGGCCAATCTCCGGTTTACTCGCCTGCGCCGTGCGTACCATCTCGATAATTTGCGCCAACACCGTGTCCCTGCCAATACGGGTCGAACGAAACAAGAATGTCCCACTCGCGTTGATGGTCCCTGCCGATACCTCATCGCCTGCTCGTTTCTCAATCGGGACCGGTTCGCCGCTTAGCATCGACTCATCCACATTCGAGTGACCGTCAATCAGCACCCCATCCACAGGGATGCGCTCACCGGGACGTACGCGCAGGGTCTCGCCCAGGCCAACCTCCGAGATGGGTACGTCCTGTTCCACGCCATCTCGCATGACGCGCGCAGTCTTCGGTTGCAGACCGATCAAACGCTTGATCGCCTGCGAGGTCTTGCCCCGCGCACGCATCTCAAGTGCCCCACCCAGGTTGATAAAGGCAATGATCAACACCGCGGCCTCGAAATAAACATGCCGCGCCTCGCTCGGGACAATCTCGGGCCAGAGCGTAATGAGCATGGAAAACACCCATGCCGTGCCAGTACCCAACCCAATGAGTGTATCCATGTTGGCATTGTGATTACGAAACGACTTCCAGGCCCCGGTATAAAAATGCCCACCTGAATAGACCATCACTCCCAGTGTGATCATACCCACGACCAACCAGAAGCTTTGCCCGTGTGGGTCGTGCAGCATGGGAAACAATCCATACATTCCAATCATTAGCGGTACGCCCACCAGGGCCGCCACGATGGTCTTGCGGATCAGGCCGCGATAATAGGCAAACTCCACTTCCTCTTTCTGCTGTTCCGCCTCTTCACCGGCCAGTTCGGCCGCGTCATAGCCCGCCTGTTTTACCGCATTGATAAGCTGATTTGCTGCAACACTGCCCTTGACCATGGCTGTGTGCTCCGCAAAATTGACGTTCGCCTCATCGACACCATCGACGGCACGCAAAGCGTTCTCCACGGTGCCAACACAGCCTGCACAACTCATCCCTGAGATCGAAAGACGTATCGGCTGACTCATAAAAGACTCCTCAATTAGACTTGGTAAATATCCGACAAATTTTATGGTTTCAAATATTGTGACCTTGTACTGCGGCAGGAGTTGCCAATCACGGCTATATTAAAAGGGTTGTGTCATTCATAAGTGCTAATAATAGGCTCTATGGTGGTGCACATACACTCACATGGAGGCGTGCTATGGCAGGTGAAATACAAGCCTATATCAAGCAACACCAACACCTGGTTGCTCTACCCGGCATTGTGGCACAACTCAACCGTATGGTCAGCGACCCGGCCTCAACCATCGCCGATATTGCCAAGACGATTGGTAAGGACCCGGTTCTCACCGCGCGAGTCCTCAAGGTTGTTAATAGCCCCTTTTTTGGCTTTCCATCCAAGGTCGACAATATCACCATGGCCATTACCATCCTGGGGACGCGCCAACTACGCGACCTGGTGTTAGCGACCACGCTGATCTCAAATCATAAAGGTGGCCACATCCACAATCTAGAAATGGAGAGTTTCTGGTGTCATAGCATCACCACGGGCATCGCCGCCCGCGCCCTGTCGCAGCACCTCAAGGTTGCGAATAACGAACGCTTCTTTACCGCGGGGCTCCTGCACGACATCGGCAAACTGGTCATCTACCAATCCACCGCAGCAAAGACGCAACCTGTCTCCCGCATCCACTCTATTGCCGATGAAAAAAGGATATTCGATTTTTCGCACAACGAAGTCGGCGCCGAGTTGTTACGGCAATGGCTCTTGCCTGAGGCCCTGATCGAACCGGTCATGAATCACCATAAGCTCGGCGAGACGCTGCAATTCCCCAAGGAATGCGCCGTGGTCCACATCGCCAATGTCATCGCTAATAACCTGCACCCCGCACTCTCTGAAGACGATGACACACTCATTGAACCACATGCATGGAAGGTGCTTGAAATATCCGACTCACTACTCGATACCTTACATGAAGATACGTATGAGCAACTTGATACCTGCCTCAATGTCCTGTTCTATGACCTGGCGGCGTAATGACGAGATAAAACGCTGTTTACGATGGGGCCTCTACACAACAGGCCCCATTCGTTATCTCGCAGGATAAGCATTAGCCATACACCCACTCACTGATTGGCGCCCCCAACGATCCTATATAGAATGGCGCTCATGCCCACGCATAACGACCCATTGCCTGAACGCGAACACCTCCCCCTCGGTATCTGGGCGCTGGGTTTTGTCTCACTCCTCATGGATGTCTCCTCAGAGCTGGTGCACAGCCTGTTACCGATCTTTCTCGCCACCACCCTCGGCGCTAGCATGATCACCATTGGCATTATCGAAGGGATTGCCGAGGCCACGGCCGCCATCACCAAGGTCTTTTCCGGCGCACTCAGTGACTACCTGCGTAAACGCAAATTGGTGGCACTCATGGGCTACGGTCTGGCCGCGCTCACAAAGCCCATCTTCCCGCTCGCCAACACAATTACCTCCGTATTCGCTGCGCGCTTTCTGGACCGTATTGGTAAGGGTATTCGTGGTGCCCCCCGCGATGCGCTGGTCGCCGATATCACACCTGCTCATCTACGTGGCGCTGCCTACGGCCTGCGACAAGCCCTGGACTCAGTTGGTGCGTTTCTGGGTCCATTGTTTGCCGTTCTATTGATGCTGTGGTTTGCCAATGACATTCGTTCAGTCCTGTGGCTGGCCGTAATCCCCGCTTTTCTCTCGGTACTCGTCTTAATTATTGGGGTACGCGAACCCAGGATGCAGCCAGTACCCGCACATCACACCGGCCTGGGCCTACGCAATTACACTCGACTCCCCGCGCGTTATTGGACGGTAATCCTGCTGGGTATCGTGTTTACGATGGCGCGTTTTAGTGAGGCCTTTTTGATCCTGCGGGCGCAAGACACCGGCCTTGCCATCAGCTTTGTACCACTGGTGATGATTGTGATGAATGTCGTGTATGCCGTGACGGCCTATCCCGCAGGCATCGCCTCCGATCGCATCAGTCGGCGCAAGATACTTATCCTGGGTATGCTGATGCTGATCATCGCAGACATCCTGTTAGCGCTCGCCCAACATCCTGCGATGACCTTGATGGGCGCCGCGCTCTGGGGTTTACACATGGGGCTCACCCAAGGCCTACTCTCAAAACTTGTCGCGGATAATGCCCCCGCCGATCTGCGTGGTACCGCCTTTGGCATCTTCAATCTCATCACGGGGCTGGCCTTACTCCTCGCCAGTGCCATCGCGGGTGCGCTATGGAACTATGTCAGCGCCTCGGCCACCTTTTATTGTGGTGCCGCCTTTGCCACACTCACCCTGCTGGGCCTGTTTTTCTATCGTGGTGATCACGTCTAAATTTGATGTGCACAATTAGGCAAATGCCCGGCACATTAGATGCCTATATTTCCTTCCATCCACACCACACAAACGGAAATCTGACATCACGCCTTGTCGTAATATGATTTATTGCCTAGGCTGAATCGAGATGACAGTATTTACTCAAACCACCGATTCAGCTCCCATCAATTAAAAATAATATCAGAGGACGAGACATGAACCGATCGCTCACCGCGTTTGCACTCTGTGCATTATTCTCTCTGGCCAGCTATGCAACCGAAACGCAACATGCGCAGACCGAGCAAGAAAAATACATGGCGTGGGCCAAGAGCCTCTGGATTTCACTGGACCGTAAAACCGGCGAGATCAAACTGGACAATGGAGTTGCTACCCTCAATGTCCCCAAGGATTATTATTACCTCAACCCGCAAGATGCTGAAAAGATACTCGCGCAGGTCTGGGGTAATCCTCCAGGGAGCAAAACCCTGGGCATGATATTACCGTCGGATAGCACCCCGTTTGATCAACATGCCTGGGGCGTCACCGTGCAATATGAGGAAGAGGGCTACGTCACCGACAAGGATGCCAACACTATTGATTACGATGACCTCCTCAAAAAAATGCAGGCCGAGACCCATGAGGCCAGTGAGGCACGCAAGAAGCAAGGTTACGATACGATTGAACTGGTGGGGTGGGCATCGAAGCCTTACTACGACCAGGCCACGCACAAGTTGCACTGGGCCAAGGAGATCCAGTTCGGTCACTCGGCTGAACATACCCTCAATTACAATATTCGCGTGTTAGGGCGTAAGGGTGTGCTGGTGATGACCTTCATCGCCGGTATTGCGCAAAAGGAAATGATCAAGAACAAGGTGGATTCAGTCATGGCCATGGCCAATTTCGACACCGGTCAGCGCTATGAAGATTTCAACCCCAGCCTCGACAAGGTTGCCGCCTACGGCATTGGTGCGCTGGTGGCGGGCAAGGTCATCGCCAAGACCGGGCTGCTCGCGGCCCTGTTTATTTTTTTGAAGAAATTCGGCATTGTCATCGCCGTCGCAATCGCCGGTCTGTTTGGCAAATTCTTCAAGCGCAAACCAAAGATCGAATAAACGGATAACAGCAACGTAACAAATCAAGCCCCCGAGGACACTGCGTCTGCAGAGAAATTATTTCATAAATGTAGTACGGTGGGTTAGTGGTTTTGCGTAACCCACCAGCGTTGCGAAGCAATACAAATTATCTTCTATTGAATGCCTGATGGCATGCTTGGTGGGTTACGGCACACGGCGCCTATCCCACCCTACATAGATGGTTTTCTACTCTCCAGCGCAAAGACGAAGAGTATTGTTATAAATAGATACTCTGAGAACACGGTGTTCCCTATGGCAAACTTTCCCGCTTTTAGATCCCTCACTAACACCAGTCGGCCAAACTAAACGACAGCTCGTGTTATCATCCCGGCTCATATTTTGGAGCGGTTTTGATGGACCTTGCCTATATCAATGCCTTCATCGTCGGCATCTTCAGCACCCTGCACTGTCTCGGCATGTGCGGAGGCGTCATTGGTGCCCTCACCCTGAGCCTGCCCAACGAGATCCGTAGCAATCGTTTGCGTGTACTCCCGTTTGTCTCCGCCTATAACCTGGGGCGCATCACCAGTTACACCCTTGCCGGTGCCCTGGCCGGGGCCTTCGGCGAGACGGTGCTCACCTTCATCAGCCCCTACTATGGCCACACGATTCTGCTTACCCTCGCAACGATCCTGATGATCGGCATCGGTCTGTATCTGGGGGGCTGGCTACCGATCATGGCGCGCATTGAGAAGCTTGGGCAACCCATCTGGCGTCGTATCGAGCCCCTTGGACGCCGCTGGCTACCCGTCTCTGCACCGTGGCAGGCCTATCTCTTCGGACTGGTCTGGGGTTGGTTACCGTGCAGCCTCGTCTACGGCGCGCTGATCTGGTCCAGCTCATCGGGTAGCGCCGCAAACGGGGCCTTATTCATGCTGTCCTTCGGCGCAGGGACCTTGCCCACGGTAATGGGCGCAGGCATTTTGACCGGCTGGATGACGCGCCTGTCTCGCCACAAGGCGCTACGACCTGCCGTGGGCATTAGCATCATCGTGATGGCCCTGGTAAGCCTCGTTGTCACGCTTGAGTGGCACTAACGCTTTCGGCCTCGAACTACACATGTTTTATTCCTGACGCAAATCCGTGCGCAAAGAAAAAGCCCTGCGATTTCTCGCAGGGCTCCATGCACTACATCGTTGCGGTGTGGTGACTTACATCGTCGGGGTGTGCATTACCGTAATACAGTTTGACGAACCATCGGCAGAAATATCAGAGGTAGGTGTATAACCGGTCATATTGCCACTGCTATCAAAAGTCGCAACCGTTGCACTCACGTTGAAGGTTGCGGTGGAGTTCATGCACAGAGTACCCACCTTACCGGCCAAGGGACCTGCAACCGCCACCAATGCAGAGCAACCGGCCATGCGCACAGACATTGTTCGTGTCGCCGGGTCAAATGATGCGGGTGTCAGTCCTGTAAAGGCACGCCCCTGCATACGCATGTTGTTGAGCGCACCGGTAGAGCCATCCATCAGACCTGCATCGAGTTTTGCCGCCATCGTTGAACTGTAGTAAGGGCTTGCCGGGTCAAGTGCGTCGACAATTGAAACCAGGGTATTGCCCCCGGCTGTAATGATGCAATGATTACAGGTCCAAGGCACAACAGAGGGCATTTTTGGCATTTTGCCATCCCATGTTCCATTTAGCATTGACTGCATCAGTGAATTTATCCCGGCGGACATTGCAACAAAATCCTTTGGAAAGGCCGCCTCACCAGAAATGGTTCCGATATTATTCCCAAGCGCAACAAGTTGACCTGAATTTGCTTCCGTCTGGATTGCATAGATATTTCCGGTATACACAAAACGTGCATTACCTGCCTTGTCGTAGTCCAGGTTGCCATTCCCATCATGCGCAAGATTGCCATGCAGCACCGACTTGTCAACAATGGTTGTAACCATTGCATCTTGCGGGGTTAGATTGCCTGCTTTAGCAGTTGCCGTATACAACATGCCAGGCAACATAGAACCAAACAACAGACTTGCGAAAACCGTGCTAGAAAATCCTTTCTTAATCATAGTCCCTCCAAAGATGAGTAAAATGTTTTAGTTTTTAGTTATCGATCTCCAGACGAAAACTATTCGCCTGTAATTCGGAGAATATCCTCACAAATACGGAATGTCCATTCATGCCCATTTGGTCAATAAATACACAGCAAGAATTCGCTCATAAAACATCAAGATATTCTAACTATTTATAGACTCATTATTAGTAAGCCCTAAGCATCAAATAATGTTGTCTCCTACAGTAATAGATGACAAGTAGCATCATTCTCATCTCGTATAAGAATATTTGTGCAGTGGAGCTACCCCACGGGGTGAAACAAGCCGGGTTATATCAAATCGGGTCTAGCCCAACCAAAGTTATATGAGTCCGTAATATCGAGTGGTCCCATTAAGGATTACCCAAACGAATTACTTGGTTTTTATGGGCATTGTTTTTTAACGACCAATCTGTATGGCCGTTGCCCACGCTAGTGGGCGCAGGTATATTGACCGGAGAGATAACGCGGTAACGAAGGTAATACCTCATGAACGCATTTGCAGAGCTACTAATCGGTCAGGCGCCGGAATTTCAGGCCACTCTGCGCGCCGCGCAGATCACCGCCGCGACTGACGTGAGCCTGCTCATCCTGGGTGAGAGTGGCACCGGCAAGGAGCTGCTGGCCAAGGCCATTCACCGTGAGAGCCGCCGCGCCACCCAACCCTTTATCACCATCAATTGTGCCGCCCTACCCGAGGGTCTGGCCGAGTCCGAGCTGTTTGGCCACCGCCGTGGCGCCTTTACCGGCGCAAGCCAGGATCAACAGGGTCGAGTCATGGCCGCCGATGGCGGCACCCTGTTTCTGGATGAAGTCGGTGAGTTGTCACTCACGATACAGGCCAAGCTGCTGCGCTTTCTGGAGAGTGGTGAGTGCCAACGCCTGGGCGACACCCAACCCCGCAAGGTCAACGTACGCGTC
>JAHEDA010000435.1 GCA_024641445.1 Gammaproteobacteria bacterium | reverse complement strand
ATACCCAGTGGCACCCTGCTGGTACCGGCAGATCCAAAAGCAACGGCAATCGGCAATGCGCCTAATGATGTGGCCAGCGTGGTCATCATAATAGGCCTTAACCTGGCTACTGCGGCATCAATGGAAGCCGTAAACTTATCCTGGCCCGCTTCTCGTTTTTGATTGGCGAATTCCACAATCAGGATACCATTCTTTGTTACCAATCCGATCAGCATAATAATACCGATCTGGGAAAAGATATTCAGCGACTGACCGAATATCGATAAACTTAGCACAGCGCCGGCAAGGGCGAGTGGAACTAAATCCAGAGGCATCGCCTCGACTCCGCATCAACCCACACTACGCCAGCCTTATCAAACAGGTCAATAACAGCGCCGACAACAATTATCTCAAAAACCATCTGCAAGAGGCGCGCTGGTTTATAAAGAGTCTGACCAGCCGCAATGAGACCCTGCTCAAGGTTGCCAGTAGCATTGTCGAACATCAGCGCGCCTTCCTGGAATACGGCGAAGAGGCAATGAAGGCACTGGTACTGCATGACATCGCGCAAGAGGTTGGCATGCACGAATCGACCATCTCGCGCGTCACCACCAAAAAATACATGCACACACCCCGTGGTATCTTTGAGCTGAAATACTTTTTCTCCAGTCACGTCACCACCTCGGCCGGTGGTGAGTGCTCGGCCACGGCGATCCGTGCCCTGATCAAGAAGCTGATTGCGGCCGAAAAACCCAATAAACCCCTGAGTGATAGCAAGCTCGCCGACATCCTGTCTGAACAGGGTATCAATGTTGCTCGACGCACCGTGGCCAAATATCGCGAGGCCATGGCCATCCCGCCATCAAATGAACGTAAACGGCTTTCTTGAAGCCCCACTACAACCCGTAAGGAGAAGATCATGCAACTTAACGTCACTGGCCATCATGTCGATCTGACCGATTCCATGCACAACTACGTTGAAACCAAGATGCAAAAGCTGGAGCGCCACTTCGATAACATGACCAATGTGCATGTAGTGCTCAGTGTCGAAAAAACCAGGCAAAAGGCCGAGGCGACGATTCACATTGCCGGTGGCAACCTGTTTGCCGATTCTGAAGATGCCGATATGTATGCAGCGATTGACGCCATGGTCGACAAACTCGATCGCCAGATCAAAAAACACAAAGAAAAACACACCGACCATCACCGCAGCGAGGGTGGGATCAAGAAACAGGCCAGCGAATAATCTCTCACTGAAACCTGCACATGTCTAACGTATCCAAACTCATCACGCCTGATCATGTCGCCTGTGATGTCGTGGCACAAAGTAAAAAACGCGCCCTCGAAGAACTCAGCGCCCTGATTACCCGTGGCGAAGAAAAGCTTACCTCTGCTGAGGTATTCAATAGTCTGATCGCACGCGAGCGACTCGGAGCAACAGGTATTGGGCATGGCATCGCCATACCCCACGGCCGTTTGAAAAATACCGAGCACCCCTTGTGTGCCTTCATTAAATTGAAGACCGGCGTTGATTTTGATGCCATCGACCGTGAACCCGTCGACCTGATGTTTGCCCTGCTCGTACCGGAAGAATCTACCGAGGAGCACCTACAGATACTCTCGGCACTGGCAGGGATGTTCAGTGACGAGGCCCTGCGCAAGCGCATGCGTGAGGCCAAGAGCCCTGGAGAGCTCTGTAGCCTCGTGACGGATTGGCAAAATGCCCATTAGTCATGTCCGCATCACCCAACAGTCACGAGCTCTTCACCCAACATCAAACCGCACTACAACTTGGCTGGCTTGCGGGTAAAAACGCCCCTCCACAACCACTGCTTACGGAGGCGAGCGAGAGCGGCCAGGTCGCACTCATTGGTTATCTCAACCTCGCACGACCCCACCGTATCCAGCTGGTCGGCAAGGCTGAATTGGACTACCTGCTGGGCCTTGGCAAAAATTCTCAGCAGGACTCTTTACACGCCCTCTTCGATACGAGGCCAACCCTGCTAATTTTCTGTGAGGGCCTCAGCCCTTCCGACGGGCTTCTAGCGCAGGCTGAGTCCAGTGGCACGCCGACATTGACTACACCACGATCGGCGCGCGAGG
>JAHEDA010000434.1 GCA_024641445.1 Gammaproteobacteria bacterium | reverse complement strand
TCCCACCGTTCCTGGGATTCTGGGCTAAATTGACAGTATTAGAACAGGTAGTCACAACGTCTGGTTTATTATGGCTGGCAATTGTTGCCGTAATCTTCTCGATTATTGGTGCATTTTATTATCTGCGTGTGATAAAACTCATGTATTTTGATAAGCCCGAGTCAATGCTGATTATCTCTGCATCCATGGACACAAAGTATATGTTGAGTCTCAATAGTCTTGCAGTACTTGGCTTGGGTTTGTTCCCCAGTGGGCTTATGACGCTATGCCTAGCGAGCTTCTGATTTTGGTGAGCAATATATGCATGTAGTAATCCTGATCCTAATCTTTATGGCGCTCGCATCTGCAAATCTGCCCTGGGTGAGTGATCGTTTCCTTTTAATATTTACCCCGCCGAATGAGCATAAACGTGAATGGATGAGGTGGGTCGAGTGGATTCTTCTCTACGCAATCGTTGGTCTAGTCGCTGTAGGGCTTGAACACTATGCAATGGGTGAGCGACATACCCAGGGATGGGAGTTCACAGTTGTTACTGTCAGCCTGTTCCTTGTTGCGGCGATGCCTGGGTTTGTTTACAGGCACATGTTATCCATTCAATTTAAGAAAATTAGTAAATAGTAATTTGCCATTCCAAAACGTAATGACTCCCTGATATTTTTTATCCTGATCTAATACCTATATGGTATCCTATGCAAATTGCAATAAACATGGCAATTTGCAGCTATGCAACTCCGTAATAAATTCACTGTCATTCTTTTTTTGCTTAGCAGTATCCCACTATTAGTGCTCCTATTCGGTGTCGTTGATCGAATGGAAGATGAGGTGCTATTGCGCGTTAGACGAGAGGTGAATGGCAGCCTCGATAAAATGGCGGATGAATTGACTCTGATTTTGGATAATCAAAAGGCCGTCGCACAAGGACTCGCAAGGGTACCCACTATTAAAAGGATGGCAAAATTATCAAAGCAGCACGCCATGGGAATTGCCTCTGATGCTGAATATCAAAGGGCGACCGATGAGCTTGAGGTATTCTTTCTAAACTATCAGCATGTTGTGCCAAGTATTCAGGCACTCCGATTTATTGATACTCGTGGCAAAACCCTGGTCAAGGTAAAAGAGGGTAAACCTATCGAGGCAAAAATCCTGGATAGGAAAACTAATCGCCTTTATGTAGCCGATCAATCACAAAAAAACTTCTTTAAAGAGGCCATGCAAGCAAAATCAGACGTGGTGATGTCAGATTTTGAATTGGGACAGGTCTCAGTGGATGCCGATTTTTGTCCGGCTATGGTCCGTTATTCCGTTTTGGTGCGAGATGAGATCGATCAAGTAGAAGGCGTTTTGGTTGTAAATATGTGGGGTTCACGCCTCGATTCTACCGTAGAGGCCTCTATGGGCGGTATTACCGGGAGACCTTATATCGTTGAACTATCAAACAATCCGAATCGCGAGGGGATATATCTTTATAATCAGGATAATCGACGTCGTTTTGCTGATCAGTTGAAATCAGACTATCGATTGACATCCGAATTGAAGAAAACTGAATGGCAGAGAATTCGAAGTTCAGTGCGATATGGAACTCTTTTTCGAGATGATGGAAGAATGCTGTTTTATCGAAAAATGGAGCCATATAAACACCGTACTCACACCCAGTGGTTATTGGTGATAGAGACATCTAAAGACGTGGTGTTTGCATCTGTTAATAATATGCGTAAATCAATATTGGTGTTGCTTGGGTTTGTACTAGTATTAAGTACCGCCGCTTCACTTTGGGCGGCGCTTCAGCTCTCCAGGCCTATACAAAAACTTGCGGATATAATTACACGTTATGCGGATGGAGATGTTAAGACTCGATACAAGGAGGAACGTAGCGATGCAATCGGTATTGCAGGTAAGGCATTCAATTACCTTGTCTCTCAGCTGGAATGGGCAAAAACTGAACGTGATAAAGCCGAACATATAGCGAGACAGTCAGAAAGACTTGCAACCGTTGGGCAGATGGCGGCCGGTATAGGTCACGAGATAAATAATCCGCTAATGAATATAATGTCGCTTGCAAGTTTGATTGAGAAAAATACTAAAGAAG
>JAHEDA010000433.1 GCA_024641445.1 Gammaproteobacteria bacterium | reverse complement strand
GATAGTACTCGCTATACATTTGGAGACCTGAAAACCCTCCTCGCGAAGGCGTCACCCACCCGCTCCGGCGATCAACTCGCCGGGCTGGCGGCTACCTCCTCGGTAGAACGTATTGCTGCGCAAGGGGCCTTGAGCGAATTACCGCTCAAGGCCTTTCTTAATGAGGCGGTCGTCTCGTATGAGGACGATGATGTCACGCGCCTTATTATGGACACGCATAACGCAGAGGCCTTTTCCCCTATCAGTCACCTTACGGTCGGGGAATTTCGCAACTGGTTACTTTCTTATGAAGTCGATGCAACAGTACTGAGACATTTGGCCCCTGGCCTCACTCCAGAAATGGTCGCCGCCGTCTCAAAGATTATGGGGTTACAAGACCTGGTACTTGTGGCGAGAAAATGCGAGGTCATCACTCGCTTCCGCAATACGATCGGTCTGCAAGGCAGACTATCCACCCGCTTACAACCAAACCATCCCACGGACGACCCGAAAGGGGTTGCCGCCAGTGTTTTGGATGGCTTGCTCAATGGCAGCGGCGACGCGGTTATTGGCATCAACCCCGCCAGCGATCACCTGCCAACGATCACGCGATTGCTTCACCTCATCGACGAGATCCGTGAGACTTACCGGATACCGACCCAGTCGTGTGTCCTGACCCATGTCACCTCACAGATACAGGCCATTGAGCAAGGTGCGCCGATCGATCTGGTGTTTCAATCCATCGCCGGGACCGAGGCCGCCAATGCCAGCTTTGGTGTCACTCTATCAGTGTTGCAAGAGGCCTTCGATGCTGCGCGTTCGCTGCATCGTGGCAGTATTGGTGACAATGTAATGTATTTCGAGACTGGACAGGGTAGCGCCCTCTCGGCCAATGCCCATCATGGTGTTGATCAACAAACCTGTGAAGCAAGAGCCTACGCAGTCGCCAGAGCCTTTGACCCATTGCTGGTAAATACCGTGGTGGGCTTTATCGGACCTGAATATCTTTATGATGGTAAACAGATCATCCGTGCAGGCCTGGAAGACCATTTCTGTGGCAAGCTGCTTGGCCTGCCGATGGGCTGCGACGTCTGCTATACCAATCACGCAGACGCCGATCAGGACGACATGGATACACTGTTAACACTACTCGGCGCAGCGGGCTGTACCTACATCATGGGCATTCCGGGTGCCGATGACATCATGCTCAATTACCAGAGCACCTCATTCCAGGATGCGCTCTATCTTCGGCAGGTATTTGCCCGCCCACCGGCCCCTGAGTTTGAGCAGTGGCTGAACGAAATGAACATTTTTGACCGTCAACAGCGCTTACGCCAGGTGACCCAAAAACATCCAATGCTAACCTATCCGATGTCTGGCAAGGGTTAGGCCTATGACAAAGCCTCCGATAAATCACCAGGACCCATGGGCCTTTCTCCGCCGCTATACAAACGCACGTATTGCACTTGGTCATGCCGGTGGGAGTGTGCCGACCAAGGCAATACTCGAGTTTCGCCTTGCGCATGCCAAGGCGCGTGACGCGGTGTATCGAGCACTTGATCTGGATTCTATGCAGATATCACTTAAACCCCTTGGACTTGCGCAACACAAGGTCCGCAGCAAGATCGAGGATCGTACCCATTACCTGCAACGGCCAGACCTTGGACGCCAGTTGCACCCGGACAGCCTGCACATCCTACAGACAGAGTCTGCATCCCCAAAAGTTGATATCGTCTTTGTCATTGCGGATGGTCTCTCGGCACTCGCGGTAGAACAACACGCCGCAGCACTCCTGCTCGAAGTCATCCCGCTGCTCCGTCAGCAAGACTTCAACATCGGGCCCATCATTGTTGCAGAACAAGCGCGTGTTGCACTCGGTGATGAGATAGGCGCGGCACTTCAGGCCAGGCTATTAGTCATGTTGATTGGTGAACGCCCAGGGTTAAGTTCGCCCGACAGTGTTGGTGTCTACCTCACCTGGGGCCCAAAACCAGGGCGTATGGATTCCGAACGAAATTGTATCAGCAATGTCCGACCCGATGGCCTACCGATCAAGACTGCCGCCCATAAATTACACTTTCTTATCAAACAGTCCCTGCATCGTCAGTTAAGTG
>JAHEDA010000432.1 GCA_024641445.1 Gammaproteobacteria bacterium | reverse complement strand
CACCGAGGCGTCAGCACTGGGGGCAAAGTAACCGCGTTGCTCCCAGGTTTCGTACCAGTGTTGTTCGATGCTGTGGGGATTGTAGGATTTATCCACGGATGACCTGCTTGGTGATATTTGGCTCTGAAATCGCGGCGTACCAGGCTTTCAGTACGGCCGGGCATTATACATAAGAATAAACGGCCTCGGTAACCCGGGTGGGCAGAGGTGCTGCCTACTTCTTGATTTGGGTGAGACGTCGTTCGAGGTGTTGCAGGAGTCTGTTTTCCAGCTTGCCCATCTCCTCGCGCAGGATGTCGAGCAGCTCGGCGCGGATCTGGTCTTTCAATTCATTGGTTCCCGGTGTGGGTGCGATCTCCTGGGCGAGTGAGCTGAACTCCTTCTTGAGGACGACGATGTCCTCTAGCATGGGGACCTTATCGTCGTCGGAGTTGGCGGGGAGGCCGGAGGCGGTGCGGGCCTTTTCGATACTGCTGCGCGCCGCCGAGAGTTTGGACTCACTCTTTTCCAACAGGCCCTTGATCGACTCCAGTGCCTTGACCAGATCTTCATTGGGATCGCTACCGGGGATGCGTTCCTTGCCTGCCATCATTATCCCTTGCCCAGCTTGTGTGTCTCCAGAGTATAGCCACGGTCACGATAAAATTTGTATCGCTCGCGTGCCTTGCTGCGCTTGCCCTCATCGTTATCAACGATCTCGAGCACACGAGTAAAGCGACTGAAGAAGCCGGGGACCTCCTCGTCGAGGTTGATCAGCACATCGATATGTTGATCGGGTTGATGGTCGTGACCGATCAGTATTGTGCAATCCGCTGCCTTGGTCGTATCAGTGAGGCCGTGGGGGAGGAAGCTCCCGGCCTTAAAGGTCCACAACAGATCATCCACCTGCCGCGCCTGTTCGTCCGAAGCCGTGTGAATATAGACCCTTTGCTGCTGCTCATAGGCCTTCTCGGCCAGACGGCAGGCGAGCATGACGCGCGTGTTCGGTGCACTGTCATCGGAAACATAGTAGTCGATGCGCGTCATGCTGTTTGCCTAGCGTTTGCTGTGACTTAGCAAATACTGTGTCAGGAGCGGAACGGGGCGGCCGGTCGCACCCTTATTCGCACCACTATCCCAGGCCACACCTGCGATATCGAGGTGCGCCCATTTGAACTTCTTGGTGTAGCGGGCGAGGAAGCAGGCAGCGGTAATCGTACCCGCCTGCGGTCCACCGATGTTGGCCATGTCGGCAAAGTTGCTCTTGAGCTGTTCCTGATAATCATCCCAAAGAGGCAATTGCCAGGCGCGGTCATGGGTAAACTGCCCGGCATCGAGCAGCTCCTTGGCGAGGTCCTCGTCATTGGCGAGCAGGCCACAGGCGTGTTTGCCAAGGGCGACCACGCAGGCCCCGGTGAGGGTGGCGATGTCGATGACGGCCTTGGGCTTGAAGCGCTCGGTATAGGTGAGGGCATCGCACAGGATTAAGCGCCCCTCGGCATCGGTGTTGAGTATCTCGATGGTCTGCCCCGACATGCTGGTGACGATGTCGCCGGGTTTGTTGGCATTGCCATCGGGTAGATTCTCGCAGGTCGGAACGATGCCGACGACATTGATGTGGGGTGCCAATTCACCCAGGGCCTTAAAGGTACCAATGACACTCGCCGCGCCGCACATGTCGAACTTCATCTCGTCCATGGTGGCGGCGGGTTTGATCGAAATACCACCGGAATCGAAGGTGATGCCCTTGCCAACCAGTGCGTAGGGTTTGTCGCCCTCCTTGCCGCCGTTGTAGTGCATGACGATCAACTTGGGTGGCTGACGGCTACCCTTGGCGACGGAGAGGAAGGAACCCATACCGAGTTTTTCCATCTCCTTTTGCTCCAGTACCTTCACGCCGATCGTGTCGTAGGCCTTGGCCAGTCGCTTGGCCTCGTCCGCGAGATAGGTGGGGGTACAGACATTGCCGGGCAGATTGCCGAGGTCGCGGGTGAGATTCATACCGAGCCCGATGGCATTGCCCTCGGCGAGGCCACGCTTGGCCGGGGTCTGTTCCTTCTTGTCCAGGATGGCGAGCGTGATCTGACGCAGTTCACGCGCGTCTTTATCCTTCTCG
>JAHEDA010000115.1 GCA_024641445.1 Gammaproteobacteria bacterium | reverse complement strand
AGGCCGAACCGGCAGGGCTAGTGAAGGTGACGGCGACCCCGGCATTTGCCGTTCGTCATGTGTTGCCTGCATTAACGGACTTTTATAAGCACTATCCCAAGATCCGGGTACAACTCTCGTGTAACAACCGTCTGCTTGAACTGGGTGAGGCGGGCTTCGACCTCGGTATCCGCGTGTCGTTTAATCCGGAGCCGAACATGGTGGCACGCAAACTTGCCGTGAACAGCTCCATGCTCTGCGCCACCCCTGCCTATCTCAAACAGCATGGCACGCCGCGCCGGATCGAGGACCTGGGCAAGCACGAATGTGTACTCTTCTCCCCGTTAACGCGTAAGGGCGAGTGGTTGTTTCGGCGCGACAAAAACAAGATAACCATTCCCGTTACTGGCAGCTTTGAGACCGATGACATGGATGCCGTACACGCCGCGGTGATCGGCGGTATGGGAATCGGCATCCTGCCTATCTATATGGTGGGCGATGCCTTACGGCAACGGAAACTGGTGCCCCTGTTGCGGAAGTATCAAGTGGTACCCGAGAGCGCCGTATACCTCGTCTATCTACCCAATCGCACCATCTCATCACGCGTGCGCGCCCTGATCGATTTTCTCGTGGAACGCTTCGGCCCGGTCCCGCCGTGGGAAATAGGTTGGTAGGATAAGCGTGCTATCAAGCTATATTTGATTCAACCCGAGGATGTTATAGGCTTAATCATCTGGCGCGCAAATGGCTGTATATACAAAGCGCCTACTGCATTGGGATCACCTCGACCCGGCCCTGCCAGCGTTTGCCGAAATGCCCCCCGTGTCAGGCTGAAAATAAAACATGATTCGCCCCCCCCTATCATCCGATCTGGCGCAGCTTGTCGAGAGAGTTCGTAACCCCCTAACAGGGATGCCGCTGACGGAAAGGCACATGTTTGGCGGGATTACGTTCCTGCACCGCGGCAACATGCTTTGCTGTGTCTCAAACAAAGGCTTGATGGTTCGCGTTGGTAAAGAGGCAGAACCCGAGGCACTTGCCAGGCCACAGGCGAGTCGGTGCATGGGTACGGGTCGGCCGATGGCGGGATTCATAATGGTCGAACCTGGGGGACTGAGCAGGGACAAGGGTCTCACCAATTGGTTAGCGCTGGCGCTTGCCTATGTGAATACTCTCCCCGCCAAGAAGAAGAAACCCTTACCTGCACCTGCACGCGCAAGGAAGCGAAAAATCTAAGTGACGATGGAAGGTTCTCACCCAACATTACCTCCGAGAGGCGTGCGACACACGAATGAACATTGGGCATCCATGTCTGGGCAAACTACAATTTTTTAGCCCACAGACTGTCGCAACAAGGTGAATTTAGTTGTCGCATCACCTCAAAGTCGGCATGGGGAATTCCTGACGCTTCCCTGATTGGACGATTCGTCAATGCCTTTTATCACGGGGTTGCCCCTAGATGTGGATTCTTTAAAAATGACACTGGGACGTGTCCAAAATGGGCCTGCCAATGCGTCATTAGGGTGTCGAATGACTTGACCTTTATAACCCAACAAAAAAGGAGTCCTTATGCCTAAGTATCTCTGTATTCGAAGAAGCCAATCCGTACCGTCAGGAGCTGGGGAAGGCGCGAAACCCTCCCCCGCCCAAATGGAAGAGATGTACGCAAAATTTAACGCCTGGAAGACGAAATTCAAGGACAATATCGTCGACATGGGTGGACGACTGGACGGGGGCGGGAAAATCCTCACCACCGAGGGGGCAACGGACGGGCCATTCATGGAGACCAAAGAGGTGGTTGGCGGTTTCATGATTCTCGCAGCGAAAACCGTGGAGGAGGCAATGGACGTCGCACGTCAGTGCCCGGGTGTCATCTCGCCAGGTGCAAGCCTTGAAATCCGGGAATTCATCACCCCTTGATCACGGCCAAGTTGGTCGAGCACTTCTTCCGGCACGAATACAGCAGGCTTGTCGCTATGCTGTCGTGCCGGGTAGGAGTGCAACACCTCGATGTGGTTGAGGACGCCGTTCAGTCCGCATTGATGACCGCACTTGAGGCATGGAAGGTAGGGGGCCTGCCGAACAACCCATCGGCCTGGCTATTTCAGGTGGCACACAACAATCTCATTGGCGACCTGCGCAAACAAGCGCGCCACAGTCGCATCCTGGACCAAAATGTTAACGACGACACCGGCGCGATTGAGAGCAGTCCGGCGATCTTCATGGCAGGAGAAATGCGGGATGACTTGTTGCAAATGCTATTTGTCTGCTGTGACGAAGCAATTCCTCACGAGTCACAGCTGGTGTTCGCGCTGAAGACACTCTGCGGCTTTAATATTCGGGAAATCGCGCAGCGCCTGTTTACCAGCGAGGCCAATGTCTACAAGCGACTCAGTCGTGCCCGCAGCCGTTTACAGGAACATCCCCCTCGCCTTGATGGGTTGACGACAACACAACATTCATCGCGACTCTCAGCTGTGCACCGGATTCTCTATCTTCTTTTCACAGAGGGCTATCTATCTTCGCATGCAGAATTGGCAATCCGCCGTGAACTATGTAATGAGGCGTTACGACTCGCCACTATTCTGGCGGAGCACCCGCTAGGTCAAACGCCGGAAACATTTGCCCTGTTAGCCTTGATGCACTTGCACTTGGCACGCATGACCTCGCGCCAGGATGCATCCGGCGGTTTACTGTTACTGGAGGAACAAGATCGAGCCCTTTGGGATCGACAGGGAATTCAGGCCGGTCTGGAATGCCTGTCCAAATCTGCGCAGGGCGATTATTTTTCAAGATACCACGCCGAGGCCGGGATCGCGGCCGAACACTGTCTCGCCGCCACATTTCAAGCGACGCGTTGGGAAAGGATCGTGGAGTGCTACACGCTGCTGGAGCGAGTCGCCCCCTCCGCACTACACAAGCTGAATCGTGCAGTCGCCGTGGCAGAATGGCGTGGACCTGCGGCGGGACTCGACGTGCTTAAGGGATTTGAGCCACCGAGTTGGCTGGTCGGCTCATATTTATGGGCTGCGGTGCTAGCCGATTTGCACCGACGTAGCGGGGACACCGTGACGGCGCAGCGTTATCGAGATGAGGCGTTACTTTCGGCACCGACCCCGGCAGTGAAAGAACTTTTACAGCGGCGACTCCAGATTAGGAATTAAGGTTGAATGATTTTTATGATCGCGTTTTAAATGACGGAATTGTTATTATTACGAGTGATCGACGACATATCCGCCCCCATTCTTAATGTTAAGAGTCAGGCCAGTCTGGCCAGTTTTTCCTCAATACGCCGCAGCTCTTCTGCCGCTGCCTTGGCAATGCCGGCTTGTACCTCGGCATTCTCCAATTGTTGCGCACGTTCTTCAGAGTCGGGGTCCAGGCCCTGGCGATAGTCTTTCTCGATCTTCTCAATTCGTGCACGCAGTTCATCGCGCTTCTTCAGCAGCTCTTGTTTTTCATTAGCGGCGACCACCATGTTGCAACTCCTACTATCTTTTCTGTTAAATCTAATGCTCAGAAACGGTAGCCATTTATCCCCTCATCCCAACCTTCAGCTTTGGCTTTGGCTTTGGCTTCCTGCGTCACTCTATCTCCTCCATCCCTGGAGTCGTCTCCCGGAGAAATAAGAAGTCGTTCGGTGGATACCATTTTGTAGCAGCTATTTAGAACTACGGTTCAGGATGCCACGTGGTTATTCGATCGACCATGACAAGGATCAATTGATTTGTAGTACAAATGAGATGTGTTTATAAAGTCTAACACTGTTCCCATGGTAGACCCGCAAAGCGCCAGCCCCCCAGGGTGCTGCGGTGATGCTCATCATCCAGCTCACCCTCGAAGCCATCGCTGATGTTATAGACCTCACGGAAGCCTTCTTCGACGAGTTTTTCACCGGCCTCATGCGAGCGCTTGCCGCTACGGCAGATCAGCAAGATGGGCACATCACTGCTCGACCCTAAGTGCGACAAACCACCCAGGATCAACTGCCGGATCTCGCGCACGAAGTTGGGATTCACCACCCAATCCGGCTCATCGATCCAGGGGATGCTAATCGCACCCGCTGGATGGCCGATGAACAAAAACTCCATGTGCGAGCGCACATCTACCAGGATTGCCCGTGGGTTCTCTTCCAAAAAATCCCAGGCCGCCTGGGGTGACAGAGTCTTCAATGCTGAGTCCTTATTCATTTGCCTAGAGGTCACCGTTGGCACCAGCCTGCATGATGCCCATCAAGGCATCGCGTACCTTGCCCGCCTGCGTCTTGAGCTGTGTTGTCAAATTTGTGCCATGCAGCAATATATCCAGATTCATCATCACCAACCAGCCCTGCCCCTTGGCGTCTTCCACCAAAGCGATGCGACAGGGTAGATAAGCGGCAAAGTTGATATTTGCCTCGACCATGGTCTGCGCGGTGAGGGGGTCACAGAACTGATAGATGTCGATGCGGCGCACCTTCTTGCCCATGGCCTCGATCTGTTTCGACAATGGCAACTCCGCTACCAGTTTCATATTGTCGATATTGGCGCGAAGCTTCATGGAGTTGACGGCGTCATCCATGCTCACGCCCTTCGCCAGTGGCATTTTAACTACAGTGTCTTCAACCTTTATATTGGTAACGGCCGCAGACAGGGTAAGGGGTATAAAGAGCCAAACCACCATCAAGCCGAGGCGGGTAAACGCCGATAGAGACATAGACGACCTCCATGATAAGAATTCAGTGAACACTACTTAAATAATCGAGGAGCTATCAGTGTAGCAGTGTTTGACTACCTGTAACCCCAGAGCGACAACCAATCCGACGCCCAGATCATGCAAATACCCCTCTCGACAAGGCAGTTTGTATTTCTTTCCTTCATAGTGCTGGGGGCTTATGTCTATTTTTCACGAAGCCTCGTCGTGGTGGATGTGCCTATCGACGATAGTGAAATTACCCGATCCGCCCTCAACCTGGAGCAGGACCCGGTGCAGCGCACACTCACTAAAGAATTTGCTCCTTCTGAGTGGAAGGGATTTCGCATTACTCCCGTCGCCTCGATCCAGTTACAGGCACGAGTGCTCGGTGCAGAACACTATTCGCGCGGAGAGGAAAGCAAACTCATGCCCGTCGACCTTGCATTGGGGTGGGGCCCCATGGCGCGCGATGAGGTCCTGCGTGAGATCAAGATTAGCCAGTACGGTCGGTTTTATTTCTGGCGGGTAGAGCACTTTCCCATCCCACGCCACGACATCGATACTCATAGCACCAACATGCACATGATCCCCACCAGCCTTGAGCTGGCCAAGGCGCTGCAAGCTGTGGGTCGAGATGAGATAGTTGAGCTGCGGGGTTATCTGGTGAATCTGGTCAACCCGGCAGGTTCGAAACTCAATACATCACTCAGCCGCGAGGACACTGGCGCGGGGGCGTGCGAGGTTGTCTTATTGAAGGAACTGCGGGTGCTGCGTTAGATCGATTTAAAATAACGGCGCCGAAGTTATAACCCTCTACCTGCTAGACAACGGCTCCATTCGTTCTCGCGACAATTTGCAACGGTCATTTATCCACCGCGCTGGAACAACAGAAAGACATATTTCTTATTGGCGCGGAATTTCTCACCATCCAGTAACTCAAGGCTCGCATCCAGCTTGCGGAGCTTCTTGCGGAACAGGCGCGCAATGACGCCTGTAATCCACGGATGGTCTTCGCGGAAGCGCTCCGTCAGCAGATCAAAACCGATACGCCCGCGCGTGACCAGGTCCTTGGAAAAATCAAGCGTGCGGGTAGTCTCGACGGTAATGTCTTGTTCCTTGAGTAGCCTGAAACCGTTTGCCTTGGCGCGTCGCATGAACTCGTTGTAGTTGTGGCCGCTCTTCGACATCACACCGCTGGCATTGTCACGAACAAAATAGTCGCACACCATCCAATACCCTTGCGGGCGCAGTGAGCGGATAACATTGCTAAAGAGTTGATCCAGAGGGATGTATTGACACGACTCGCTCATCAATACCATGTCGTAGTATTTGGTCGGGGTGAAGTCCTCAAATCGATGGAAGTGAAACGGTGCCTTGAATTTCTTCGTCAGCATTTCCATCTGATTGACGTCGGGCGAGAGGGCCTCGGCCTCCAGCCCCATGTCGAGCATGCGCTCCCACATCGCGCCGGTGCCACAACCCGCCTCCAGCGTTAGCTTCACATCCTTTGGAATGTTTTCCGCCAGCAGGTCTTCGTAACGCTTTTGTGCGATCTTGAGGTTGGCAAGGGTCAGTTCGTCGTTCGCCTGCCACATGCCATAGTGCAGGTGCGGCAGACCCAGCACCTCGTTGTAAAAGCGCAGGGCGCGATCATTCTTTGGTTTCTTCACCGGGGAACCCTTGGGAGTAGAAGGACAGGCGCTGATTCTAGCGTTTTTCTGGCGCGAGGTTAACCGGTCTCGTTGGTCACGGTGCTGTAAGCGGCCATGGATGGCTTGGCGAGCAGGCTGGTGAGGTCATCGCTCTTGATTGGTCGGCTGAAGAAATAGCCCTGATAACGCACACACCCAAGCTGCGAAAGGTGTTGCAACTGCTCCGCTGTCTCGACCCCCTCGGCGACCACCTCCAGACACAGGCTTCGGCCCATGGCGATAATGGCCTCCACCACGGCGGTACTTCCGGCATGCTCACTGATGTCGATGACGAAGGATCGATCGATCTTGATTTTGTGCAGGTGCAATTTCTGTAAGTAGCGCATGGAGGAATAACCCGTGCCGAAATCATCGATCGCCAGCTTGATGCCCAGTTCACTAAGCTCACGCATCTTGTTGACGGCGTCATCAATATTGGCAATCAGCAGATTCTCGGTAATCTCGATCTCGATATTTCCCGGCGCCACACCTACCTCATGCACGATATGGGTGAATCGGCTGACGAAATCTGTCTGGGCAAACTCACGCGGACTGATGTTGATAGCCATGATCGGGACACGCGGTATCGTGCCTGTCGCCGCCATTTCCTCCCACGCCCTTAATTGCCTGAGCGCCGCCGTCACGATCCAGCGCCCCAGCGGGATAATTAAATTATTCTCTTCCGCGAAGGGAATAAACTCCAATGGACCGAGTAGACCGCGGCGTGGGTGCTGCCAGCGGACCAGGGCCTCGACCCCCCAAACGGAACCATCATGGTCGGCCTGTGGCTGGTAATGTAAGAGAAGTTGATCTTGTTCGAGGGCCTGACGCAGATCGTCTTCCAGGGTGATGAGATTCTGCACCCGCTCCTGCATGTCCTTCTCATACATCACGAGGACATTGCGACCCTGTTCCTTGGCCTGATACATGGCGATATCGACCTGCTTGAGCAGGTCCTCGGCAGCGGCATCGTCAGAGGGAAATAGTGTCGCCCCTACACTGGAGGTGATGTGGATCTGACGATTGGCAATATCCATCGGCTCGGTCAGCTTATAGCAAATCTCATCGAAAATACGCCGGGCCTGGATCTTCGCCGTCACACCATCTGAACCAAGGTCATTGAGTACGACCACAAACTCATCCCCACCCAGGCGCGCGGCGATGTCCTCCTTACGCAGACAGCTACGCAGGCGCTGCGCCACAATCGTGAGCAGCTTGTCACCAGAGGTGTGCCC
>JAHEDA010000431.1 GCA_024641445.1 Gammaproteobacteria bacterium | reverse complement strand
GACCGACCGACGCACCATTGGCCTCGACCATCGGCACCTTGTATTTCTCGGTAATCGGCGCCATCGACTTGGTCAGGCCGGAACCGTACGGTCCCAACATATACTGCACCTTGTCCTGATTGATCAGCCGCTCCGCGAGCTGCGCGCCGCGGGCGGGGGTGGATTCGTCATCATAATACTGAATGGCGATTTTATATTTCTTACCCTTCACCACCACGCCACCGTGTTCATTGATGATCTTGACCCCGAGGTCATAACCGTTCTTGGTGTGTTTGCCATTGGTGGAATACTTCCCGGTCAGCGACACCGCCGCGCCCAGGGTGATGGTGTCGCCCTCCACCTTGGCCTCTGCCGACAAGGGCAGCAGGGCCAACGTCGCCATCATTCCATATAGACAACCTAACATTGTTTGCGAGTGCTTATTCATGTTATCAATCCTCCGGAATCAATTTTAGAAACTGCTTATATATTGAAATTGTTTTTTGTTGCATTAGTATAGAGCGAAAGGCGTGTTTATCGCCAAGCATAATTAGGAATTATCGGTAGGGAATGGGCTGAAGAATCGGATATATCGCATATTGGGTTTTCGTAATGTGAAAGAGGATATTTGAATCGCTGGCGTGCCGACATATATGTAGGGTAGGCACCGCCCACCGTGTTGAGTTGAATCTCTGGGCGATGATGAATCTAAATCCGTTCGCGAACGGATGGTCCCGATACTTTTTTAAGGACAAAAAAGTATCCAAAAAGTCCTCCCCCTATGATGCGCAGACCTGTGTTTGGGTTTTGGTTTTTTGTTGAGCATTGTCAGAAGGGGCGAGCTCAGCGAATTAGTGTCCATGTTTGAAAGGGTCCAACCGGCAAATAAATCATTAAGTATTCCTTATGATGGGTGTCTCGGTTAGATTATAGGGGGGGCATGGCAACGGGACAGGCTTTGAAGTTGTTAGAGAAATAGCATTCGGTGGATTATACGTTGCTGATACATCCTACAGGCTAATCAACTTCAACAGACACACGTGATACTCGATGTTGAGTAACAGCTCCTACTGTTGCTGATGCTGGATCAAATAGTGCTATATTAATACCATCTCCGACTGAGCTTCGATACATAACACCATGGTAACCACGCTCCTTGATAAACTCACAAAGGTATTGACTTGGGATATAATCAATTGCCGCTGCCTGTGGTAATACTGGGCGCGTCAGCTCATCACCTAAGCGCTCCAGGAATTCAATATCACCTCTTAATAGAAGAATATCTCTCGCATCAGCAAGCAGAAATGGTGAAACAGTTTTTCGTGGGTGACGTAAATCAACTAACTTAAGACCATCCACCACTGAAAATATAGCGACGTTTGCGATTTCGCCAGTGTGTGGACGAATTTCTGAAATAGCAGTCTTCAATTCTGATGCAAGATACAAATATGGTATACCTGCTGGATTTGCTCGGCCATGTGTTGATAAATTTTTAGGTGCGGCCCCCATTTTATCCGGACTAATGGGTATGTTATCTTTTTGTATGCGCGCTCTATACCATTCTGGTTCAATCCGGTCTGGGTGAAGTAGGTAGCCTAATAATTCACCAAGCCGATCCAAATTTAAATCGATTTTTAGAAAAAACCGATTTTTGTGTTTCAGCTCATCCCTGAAAGTTTCCCAAATATCAAGAGTACTGGAGTTGCTCAATTCTGACGGGGAAAATCTTTCTCTAACTATTTCACTATCATCAAGTATTTCAGCTAATAATTCCTTAGCATGCGCTACATCTATTTGCGGATGCTCAAACATAGCCCAGTCATCTTTGAACCACTCAACCAGCGTCTTACCTTTATCATCTGCTGTGTAAATACCTGTAAGCAACTCAAACTGAACCCGCAAATCTTTTGGCTCAACAAGCTGTACATTCTCAGTACCACAATAGGAGCATGTACCTATTTCTGAAGAATATTCTGGAATTATTTCTCTACGGAGATGACCATCACCAATACATTCCGCACAGCATTTCATGCTATTACCTGTTGATTTGGCTATCAAAGTAATCTGCAAATGTCTCGATATGGTGCTTCATGGATAGTTTTTTGACATAACCTAGACCCG
>JAHEDA010000114.1 GCA_024641445.1 Gammaproteobacteria bacterium | reverse complement strand
AAGGGAATCAGTGCTAATTTGTCGGCCCTTCTGACCGAGATCACTGAACGGGATATCCGGGACAGTCAGCGAGCCGCGTCACCGCTCAAGCCAGCGGACGATGCCGTTCTGTTGGACACCTCGGAAATGGGGATCGATGAGGTCCTGCAATGCGTGCTTGAATACTGTCAGCAACGGCACATTCAGTAAACGGACAGAAGTAAAGGTGGTCTTTATCGCACAAGCGCTAGAGGCTAAATGAAACCAACCCGCGGCCTGCCAAGGCCAGGCGGATAACCAATCGGCCAACCCAAATCCTTCCATTACCGTTGGCCAAGGAAGTCATCAAATGAGCGAAAGCTTTGCACAAATGTTCGAAGAAAGTCTTGTTAAGACTAAAATGCAACCCGGTTCTATTATTTCAGGCACGATTGTCCATGTGAGCGATGACTTTGTCGTCGTCAATGCCGGCCTGAAGTCTGAGGGTGTGATCCCAATTGAACAATTTGCCAACGACAAGGGCGAGATCAACGTCAATGTCGGTGACATTATCGATGTCGCACTGGATTCCATCGAAGATGGTTTCGGCGAGACGCGTCTCTCCCGTGAAAAGGCCAAGCGTGCCGAGAGCTGGACCCGCCTTGAGGCGGCCCACGAAGCCGGTGAGACCGTGAAGGGTATTATCGTTGACAAGGTCAAGGGCGGCTTCACGGTCGACCTGAATGACGTCCGTGCGTTCCTGCCAGGCTCGCTGGTTGATGTGCGCCCCGTACGCGATACCTCTTACCTGGAAGGTAAGGAACTTGAATTCAAGGTGATCAAGCTGGATCGCCGTCGTAATAACGTTGTGGTTTCCCGCCGCGCCGTGGTTGAAACTGAGGGTGGTGAAGAGCGCGAGGCGCTTGTTGGTAGTATGCAGGAAGGCGCTGTCGTTAAGGGTGTGGTCAAGAACCTCACCGACTACGGCGCATTTATCGACCTGGGTGGCATCGACGGTCTGCTGCACATCACCGATATGGCCTGGAAGCGCGTCAAGCACCCCAGCGAGATCGTGGATGTCGGCGACGAGATCACCGTAAAGGTGTTGAAGTTCGACAAGGAGCGCATGCGTGTCTCCCTCGGCCTCAAGCAGATGGGCGACGACCCCTGGAGCGACATCGCCCGTCGCTATCCCGAGCACACGCGTCTGTTCGGTAAGGTCACCAATATTGCCGACTACGGTTGCTTTGTTGAGATCGAAGACGGCATCGAAGGCCTTGTACACGTCTCGGAGATGGATTGGACCAACAAGAACATCCATCCGAGCAAGGTCGTTCAGGAGGGCCAGGAAGTTGAAGTCATGGTGCTCGACATCGACGGCGAGCGTCGTCGTATCTCCCTGGGCATGAAGCAGTGTCAGACCAACCCTTGGGAAGGTTTTGCAGCGACTCACAACAAGAACGATAAGGTTACAGGCACCATCAAGTCCATTACTGACTTCGGCATCTTTATTGGCCTGGATGGCGGTATTGATGGTCTGGTGCACCTCTCGGACATCTCCTGGAGTATTCCGGGTGAAGAGGCGGTTCGGAACTACAAAAAGGGTGATGAGCTCGATGCAGTGGTATTATCGGTTGACCCCGAGCGTGAGCGCATTTCACTTGGCATCAAGCAACTGGAGAAGGACCCTGTCTCGAACTTTGTTGCGGACTATGTCAAGGGAGCCATCATTAAGGGCAAGGTGCGTGAGGTAGATGCCAAGGGCGCTGTGATTGATCTGGGTGATGGTGTTGAAGGCTATCTGCGAGCCTCCGAGATCTCACGTGACCGAATTGAAGATGCCCGTGGGCACCTGAACGTCGGTGATGAGGTCGAGGCCAAGTTTACCGGTATCGATCGGAAGAACCGTACGATCAATCTATCCATCAAGGCCAAGGATAATGATGAAGAGAAGGGGGCGATTGACGACTTTAACCGTGCCTCCGCACCCGCAACCACTACGCTGGGCGATCTCCTCAAGGAAAAAATGGATAGTGGGGACTAAACTCCACCTGTAAGACGGATGAGGGGGTGTATGGTGCACCCCCTTAGTTTATCTGAGGTTTTGCGATGACGAAGTCAGAACTGATTGATATCCTGGCACAAAAGCAGAAACAGCTGGCGTATAAGGATGTGGAACTCGCGGTCAAGACCATGCTCGAGCATATGGCGCAGTGTCTGGCCAATGGTGAGCGTATCGAGATCCGTGGCTTTGGGAGTTTCTCATTGCATTACCGGCCACCTCGCGTGGGTCGTAACCCCAAGACCGGGGACTCGGTCGAGCTGGAGGCGAAGTATGTCCCTCACTTCAAGCCTGGCAAGGAGATGCGTGATCGTGTGAATGAGAGTATGGAGACGAAACCGATCATTAACTGATATTAATGTTACGTACAATTAAAGCGGCAGCCGGTCTGAATGACGCTGCCGCTTTTTTTATTGGGGCTATCTCGGTAAGATAGTACGCACTCAACAGGGTTGTCGGCTCGATGGGGATAAGGGAAATATGAAACGGCTGCTTAGACTAATTGTACTGCTTGTGATCCTGGTGATAGGCATTGCCTTTGCAGGGAAGAATGCTACCTCGGTGCCTGTCCACTATTTCTTTGGTGAACTCTCGTTACCACTCGCCGTTATCATGTTGCTGTCGATTGTGCTGGGAGTGATTTTGGGGATATTTGCCAGCCTCTATCTCATCATTTCTACCCGCCGTGAGCTGTCACAGGTGAAAAGATCTGCGACACTTGCAGAGAAAGAACTCACAAACCTGCGTTCGATACCCCTCAAGGAATAGCGCGTGCTGCTGGAGCTGCTCTTCTTTCTCCTCCCCGTTGCCGCCGCCTCCGGTTGGTATGCAGGGCGGCGAGACCCAAAGCCGATTAAACGCAGTATGGGTCGACGCTACGAAATTCCCAAAGATTATTTAAAAGGCCTCAACTACTTAATCAACGAGCAGTCAGACAAGGCGATCGAGCTCTTTATTCAGATGCTTGAGGTAGATAGCAACACGGTAGAGACACACTTTGCCTTAGGTAGTCTGTTTCGTCGGCGCGGTGAGGTCGACCGTGCCATCCGCATACATCAAAATCTGATTGCACGCCCCACGCTAACACCGGAACAGCGTGCCCAGGCGTTGTTTGCACTCGGTCAGGATTATCATCGTGCAGGCTTATTTGACCGCGCAGAGACCCTGTTTGCCGAGCTTATTGATACCGGACCACATACCGAGCCAGCCCTCCGACACCTCATCGATATCTATCAGCAGGAGCGGGATTGGGACAAGGCCATCTTTACCGCGAGGCGCCTGGAGGCTCGTACCGGCAAGGATCTGAAGTCCCAGGTTGCGCAATATTACTGTGAGTTGGCCGACCAGGCCATTCAACATAAAGAATTACCTCAGGCCCTGCGAATGGTCAAAAAGGCACAGTCCGCAGACAAGCAGTGTGTGCGTGCAAGCTTGTTAGAGGGGCGAGTGGAATTTTCGGCGGGTAATTACAAACAGGCAATCAAGACATTGCATCGTATAGAGCAACAAGACCCGGCATTTCTCAGTGAGGCGATCCCACTATTGCAAAAATGTTATGAGGCAAGCTCTCGGCAGAGTGAATTTACAGACTATTTGAATCATGTTATGGAACAGCATGACAGTATTAGTGTCATCCTTATGCTTACCGACCTGGTTGAGAAGAAAGAGGGCGATGACAAGGCCACTGAATTTCTAGCCTCCGCCCTCAAGCATCGGCCCTCGTTACGCGCTATGGATCGTTTAATTGAACTCAACCTGGATAATCCCAATGAGGCCGTGCGAGAAAAACTCCGCATCCTGAAAGATGTCTCGGAAAAACTACTCCAGAATCGGGCGGTCTACCAGTGTGATATTTGTGGCTTTAGTGGAAAGACCCTGCATTGGCAGTGCCCTAGCTGCAAGAAGTGGAACAGCATCAAACCCATTCAGGGTGTGGAAGGCGAGTAAGTATGTCCGAGTCACGTGTGATTGTTGCATTGGATTACGCCGATGCAGAGAGTGCAAATAACCTGGTTCGTCGGCTTGATCCAACGCTATGCAAGTTAAAGGTTGGCAAGGAATTGTTTACCGCCAGCGGCCCGCAATTCGTCTCGGCCTTTGTCGATAAGGGTTTCCAAGTCTTTCTGGACCTGAAATTTCATGACATACCCAATACCGTCGCCAAGGCCTGTGAAGCTGCGGCGCGACTGGGGGTGTGGATGGTGAATGTCCATGCCAGTGGCGGTCCGAGAATGCTGCAGGCGGCGCGGGAGGCCATTGATAAGTCGAACACCAAACCACTACTGATCGGCGTTACGGTACTCACCAGCATGGATCAGGCGGAGCTCACTGCCATTGGTATTACGGCTACCCCTGCAGGGCAGGTGCAGCGACTCGCCAGCCTGGCTCACGCCTCCGGCCTGGATGGCGTGGTGTGTTCGGCCCAGGAGGCCCGACAGTTGCGTGATTCCTTTGGGAAAGAATTTTGTCTGGTAACACCGGGTATCAGACCCAAGGACAGTGAAAAGGCAGACCAGCGGCGTGTGCTGACCCCGCTTGATGCAATTAAGGCAGGGGCGAACTATCTCGTAATTGGACGTCCCATCACTCAGGCAGTGGACCCGGTTTTAGTCCTTCAAGCGATTAATGCAGAGATTGAAGCGGGCTAAATTGCCCCTGGTGTAGGGGGATCCCTACGCATTTTTCAGACATTTCTGTCATTACTTGGCTTGACCCTATAACGAATTGTTTACACAATAAACCACGCAATGATGCGTCTATAACACGAGAAAGGAGTCTCACATGAAACTGATTAAATCAATCCTTCTGGCGACGGGGTTGCTCCTCGCGGTTAACGCCTACGCTGCCCCCGTTGATGTCAATAAGGCCGATGCGGCAACCATTGCCGCAAATATCAAAGGGGTAGGGATGAAGAAGGCGGAGGCGATCGTGGCCTACCGTGACCAGCACGGTCCCTTTAAGTCTTTGCAGGAGCTGACCAAGGTAAAGGGTATCGGTGACAAGATACTTGAGAAAAATCGTGAGAGTATCGTGGTGGCGGAGCTAATAAAGGCTAGTCGCTAATTCATACCGAAGAATCTTCTCTGTAAATCAAAAGGCATCCCGTATGGGATGCCTTTTTTCATTCTAGTGACACATTTCATCGATAGATTGCATGCCCTTAGAGCTATTATAATGGCGTGGGGTGATTGAGATGAATATTACAGTATTTGGGACTGGATATGTTGGGCTGGTCAGCGGGGCATGTCTAGCCGAGGTAGGAAACGATGTCGTCTGTGTTGATATCGACGACACAAAGGTGGTGCAGCTTAATCAAGGTCACATCCCAATTTATGAACCTGGCCTCGACGAATTAATAACGAAAAATATCAAGGCAGGTAGACTACTTTTTACCACCGACTTCAAGCTGGGAATAGACCATGGGTTGTTTCAGCTTGTTGCAGTAGGCACTCCCCCTGACGAAACGGGTGCGGCAGATATACGACAGGTGATATCGGTTGCAGAGACAGTGGCAACCCACATGAATGAATACAAAATCGTTGTGAATAAATCGACAGTGCCAGTGGGTACGGCTGAAAGAGTGTACTCACATATCGATAAAATATTGAATGAGCGCGGTGTAGATATTGATTTCGATGTAGTGTCAAACCCCGAATTTCTGAAGGAAGGGGCTGCAATTGAGGATTTTATGCGGCCGGACCGGATAATTGTCGGCACTGATAATATACGAACCACAGAACTATTGAAAATTCTCTACGCACCCTTCAATCGAAGTCACGATCGCGTAATTGCAATGGATACGAGATCTGCAGAATTGACAAAGTATGCAGCGAATGCGATTTTGGCGACAAAGATAAGCTTTATGAATGAATTATCCAATATCGCCGAGAGAACTGGTGCTGATATAGAAAAAGTGCGTGTAGGAATAGGATCAGACCCAAGAATAGGATATCATTTTATCTACCCAGGGGTAGGATATGGGGGCTCGTGTTTCCCAAAGGATCTTCGTGCCTTAGATCGAATTGCGCACTCCGTAGGTTATGATGCTGTACTGTTAAAAAGTGTTGAAGCGGTAAATGCTCACCAGAAACAGATTCTTTTTGAGATGTTGGAATCACATTTTTCTGGTGAAATGAAGGGAAAGGTCATTGCCGTGTGGGGGCTGGCTTTTAAGCCGAACACTGACGATATGCGTGAGGCCTCCAGCGTAGTTCTGATGGAGGCTCTCTGGAAGAATGGAACTATAGTTCGTGCATACGATCCAAAGGCTATGAACGAGGCGCACCGTATATACGGACACCGAGACGACCTTGTGCTATGTGAGCGTCCTGAGGACGCATTGGACGGCGCGGATGCCTTGGTGGTGCTGACAGAGTGGAATGTATTCCGCAGTCCCGATTTTAATGTGATAAAAATGAAGCTGAAAAATCCGGTTGTTTTCGATGGGCGAAATTTATACTCCCCACCGCAGATGAAATCCATGGGGTTTACATATTATTCGATTGGCCGAGCACCGGTCCATAGTTAGCGCACTGTTGTATGAGTGAGAAAGATGAAAAAAATTAGGAAGGCAATTTTCCCTGTTGCAGGACTTGGCACAAGATTCTTACCTGCCACCAAGGCGAGTCCGAAAGAAATGCTTCCCATCGTGGATAAACCTCTTATTCAGTACGCGGTAGAGGAGGCAGTGGAAGCGGGGATCGACCAAATGGTATTTATCACCGGTCGCAATAAGAGTCCTATTCCAAACCATTTTGATAAGGCCTATGAACTGGAATCGGAACTGGAGGCAAAGGGCAAAAAAGAGCTGCTTAAAATTGTCCAGAGCGTGATCCCCGATCATGTCTCGTGTATCTATATTCGTCAGGCCGAGGCGTTGGGGCTTGGGCATGCCGTTCTGTGTGCGTTACCCGTTGTCGGGGATGAACCCTTTGCAGTCATTCTCGCCGATGACCTGATTGATGGACATGGGAAGGGTTGTACGGCTCAAATGGTCAGTCAGTTTGAGCGCTTTGGTGGAAGTGTCCTGGCCGTGCAGAATGTCGAGAAAAATGAGACGGACAAGTATGGCATCGTAAAGGCGACTCAGGTAGAGAAGGGGATACACCAGATTACTTCTATTGTTGAAAAACCAAAACCCAGCGATGCCCCCTCTACGATGGCCGTTGTTGGTCGCTACATATTGACACCCCGAATCTTTGACTTGTTACAGGTGACCGAGCGTGGGGCAGGGAACGAGATTCAGTTAACCGATGCAATTGCAAAATTGCTCAAGGAAGAAAAGGTGTATGCCTATGAGTTCAAGGGCAAACGCTATGACTGCGGCAGTAAACTTGGTTACCTACAGGCAACCGTTGAATATGGCTTGAAACACACAGAGTTGCAGGAGCAATTTAAGGCTTATTTGCAGGCACTCAAGTTTTAAGCAGAGTTCGCCATTGTATTTTATAAAAGCCGACCTGGGACTGTTCATAATTCTGTGTCATTTCTTTAAACTGTTACGAAGAGGAATGATACATGAAAAAGCAGATAAACTTCGATATGGACGCGGCGATCAAGGCATTGCGTGAGGGCAAAGACT
>JAHEDA010000430.1 GCA_024641445.1 Gammaproteobacteria bacterium | reverse complement strand
CCATTGGCACCCCGATATGACAACCACCCAGACGCAAATCACCAAACACCGCACCGTACCCGTGCGTGTCGGCAATATTATCGTCGGCGGTAATGCCCCGGTGGTAGTGCAGTCCATGACCAATACCGATACCGCCGATGCCGCCGCCACCACGCGTCAGGTGGCACAGCTGGCGCAGGCAGGCTCCGAGCTGGTACGCATTACCGTCAACTCGGCCGAGGCCGCCGCTGCGGTGCCGGCCATCCGCGAGCAACTCGACAAGTTAAATTGTTCCGCTCCCTTGATAGGTGACTTCCACTTCAACGGTCACAAGCTATTGAGTGAATTCCCGGAGTGCGCCCGTGCCCTCGACAAGTACCGCATCAATCCCGGCAATGTGGGCAAGGGCAAGAAGCGTGACGAACAATTCGCACGCATGATCGAGATCGCCATCGAGAACAACAAACCCGTGCGTATCGGCGTCAACTGGGGCAGCCTGGACCAGGCGCTGCTCGCACGCGTCATGGATGAGAACGCACAACGCGCCGAACCAAAGTCTCCCTCCGCCATCATGCACGAGGCCATGGTGGCCTCGGCCCTGGAGAGTGCGCAACAGGCCGAGCAGATCGGCTTGGCCCACGATAAGATCATCCTCTCCTGCAAGATGAGCGGTGTGCAGGACCTCATCGCGGTCTATCAGGATCTTGCGCAACGCTGCGATTATCCGCTGCACCTCGGCCTCACCGAGGCCGGCATGGGTGTAAAGGGTATCGTCGCCTCTACGGCGGCCTTGGCCGTGTTGTTGCAACAAGGCATTGGTGACACCATTCGTATCTCGCTTACCCCCGAACCGGGTGCACCGCGCACCACCGAAGTCGAGGTGGCACAGGAGCTCCTGCAGTCGATGGGGCTACGTGCCTTCACCCCACAGGTGGTCTCCTGCCCCGGTTGTGGCCGCACCTCCAGTACTTACTTTCAGCAACTCGCACAGGACATCCAAACCTACCTACGTGCACAAATGCCCCAGTGGCATCTGTTACACCCCGGCGTGGAGCGCATGACCGTCGCGGTGATGGGTTGCGTGGTGAATGGCCCCGGTGAGAGCAAGCATGCCAACATCGGCATCAGCCTGCCCGGCACCGGGGAAAAACCCGTCGCACCGGTCTATGTCGACGGCGAGAAAACCGTCACCCTCAAGGGCGACAATATTGCCGCCGAGTTTCAGCAGATCGTGGCGAACTACGTCAGTTCCCACTATCCCGCCGCCTGATCACTCACGGCCACCACCCGTCTGCGGCCAAGGCGGTGCCCCCACTGATACATCGCCAGACCCGCCAGGATCATCAGCGTACCGATCCACACTGCCACACCGATGTGTTCACCATTCAGGAACATGCCCAGTAACAAGGCCAGCACCGGCGTTACCAGTGTAATCAATGCCGAGCGGCTCACCTCCAGGTGCTTGAGCAAATAGAAATACATGACAAACCCAAGCACCGACCCCACCACACCGAGATAGACGATGGCACCCAGTGCGATCGGCTCGGCCGCCCGCGGTAAGTGTGCACCCAGCATCAGCCACAGTATGATAAATAATGGAACGGCAATCAGCAGGCTGCCAGAGGTCACCGTCAACGCGGGCAACTGACTGCCGACGCGCTTCATCCACACCGCGCTGGCCGACTGACTGAACACCGCCAGCACGACCGCAACGATCCCGGCACTGGCATGTTCACCCTGCATGTGATTCCCACCGAAGATCACTACCAACCCAAACATACCGAGAGACATCCCTAACACGCGCGCGGGTGTAAATGCGCGCTCACCCAACCACAGCGCGGCGAGGACCGCGGTCATTAATGGTGTCAATCCGAAGATGACCGAAATAAGACCAGAGGGAATATATTGCGCCCCCCAGTAACTCAGGCCCATGGTCAAAAAGATACCGAGTCCTGCAATCACGTAGGTACGGATCGCCTCGCGATGCCACGGCAGCTGCTTGCGCATCACCGGCAGCAACAGCAGTGACAGCATCAGGCCGATCAGCATGCGCGCGGCGACCGCGAACACAAATCCCGTACCCAATGCACTCCACTTGATCGCCAGCGGTGTGGTTGACCAGAT
>JAHEDA010000429.1 GCA_024641445.1 Gammaproteobacteria bacterium | reverse complement strand
ATGGTCACTGATGCCCAGGCAGCAACCCCACCCGACGATGAGGCTGCAACCCGCCTGCACACCAAACTGCCAGACAATTATGTCGGGCAGTACAGTAGTTTGAAGGGCTATGTCACAGTGGTTCTATCGCGTTATCTTCACCTGGAGATTGAACTCGCCTATCGCAAAAATCTCTCCGCGAACCCTGTAAATCTTTTTGATATGCGGTATCTTGATACCAAGCAGGCGCAAACAAAACAGACCGTCTATCTCTTCCAGGATAAACGACGCATGCGCAGCAAGGAGCTACATTACCTGGATAACCCGATATTGGGCGTACTCGCGCTAATCACCCCTTATGATCCACCTGCACCAAAGCCGACACCCGCGGCGACACGCCCACCTACACAAAACACCGGGCAGATAGAGCGCAACTAATCGGAAGATATATAGCGGCGATCGCGTCAGATCGTTGGGATGACCGTCTCCAATAAGGTCAGTACGTTTTGAACACCGGTAGAGAGATTGTGTTCAATAGCCTCCATCGTAATTTCACCTTCACCTCGACCCGCCGCCATGTTGGCGACGATAGAGATACTGGCATAACACAGGCCTTTTTCACGCGCCAAAGCGGCCTCGGGCATTCCTGTCATTCCCACAATATGACAGCCATCGCGCTCAAGGCGATCAACTTCGGCAGCGGTTTCCAGACGAGGGCCTTGTGTTGCTGCATATATAGCCTTGGTCGCAACATGTAAGTGAGATTTACTCGCGGCCGTGATCAATTTCTTTCGCAGTGATTCACAGTACGGTTGAGTAAAATCGATATGAACAACCTGATCCAGGCCTTCTTCAAAATAGGTTGCCAGCCGTGACCAGGTGTAATCGATAATTTGATCCTGGATGACCAGACTACCTGGCGGCATATTCGCGGCAATCCCTCCAACCGCATTTACCGCAATAATGTGTTCCGCACCGGCATCTTTGAGCACAGCGATATTTGCCCGGTAATTAATCTTATGCGGGGGAATCGTATGTCCATAACCGTGGCGGGGTAGAAACAGAATATCCTTGCCACCGAGCACCCCACGCGTCAAGGGTCCAGATGGCTCACCATATTTGCTCTGCATGATCTCGCGGCCCTTGATCTCGAGACCTTGTAATGAGGTCAACCCAGTGCCACCAATAATTGCAATACTCGCCATACAACTCCTTTACATACCCTTGACTGCGTAGATACCCGGCGCATTGCGCAGGTAACCCATATAATCCATGCCAAAGCCGAATAAATACCGGTCTTCAGCAACTAATCCAACAAAATCTGCACGCAATTCATTTTTTCGATTGTGCTGTTTATCTATGAGTACCGCTGAAAATACATCGGCAGCACCCTGTTCACCGCAGTATTCGAGTATTCCCGCCAGCGTAATACCCTCGTCCAAAATATCATCAACAATAAGAATTGTACGTCCCTTTAATGAGGAATGAGGTTGCGCTAGCCAATGCAGACGACCACCCTCGGTGGCACCGCGATATCGTGTTGCATGGATATAATCCACCGTGAGCGGAAAGTCGAGGCGAGTCAGTAGATGGCCAGCTGAGATGATAGCACCGGTGACAACACAGAGGACTAGTGGGTCTGAGTCGCCTAATCGAGCGCTAATATCTGCCGCCATCTTGTCGAGCGCCGCGTCAACCTGCTGCTTGGTGTAGATACAATCGGCCTCTTCCCAGACTCGTTTGGCCTCTGCTGCAGTTGTCATCTTGTACCCTCTTCAGCTTTGATATTAATAGTATTGTCTTGGTTTTCGTTCAACAGATGCCACAAATACGGCATTATACTGGCGCTCTATTTGCCAGATTGACCGTAGAGGTAGGGAATGCAATCTCGGCACCGCAATGCGTTATTATCTCACTGATACGAAATAGCACATCCTGTTTAACGCGATGATAAGTTTGCCAGTCAGTGGTCCTGGTAAAGGTGTAAATAAAAAAATCCAGTGAGGAGGGGCCGAAGGTATTAAAGTTTACCATCAAGGTCTGCTCGTTATCGATCTCCGGGTGAGAGCGTAACATGGCCTCTACCTCGCTGACGATGCCAGGAAGACGCTCGATATCTTCGTAGCG
>JAHEDA010000428.1 GCA_024641445.1 Gammaproteobacteria bacterium | reverse complement strand
GGCCTGGGCGGACAAATATCCCAATACCCATATCCATGTGCTCAAGGCACTCATCCGCGCCGCCAAGTGGTTGGACGACAATAACAACGCGAATCGACCCGAGGCGGTGAAGATTCTGGCCAAACCACAATACGTCGGTGCGGATTATAAAGTTATCGCCAACAGCATGACCGGCACCTTTGAATACGAGAAGGGTGACAAGCGTCAGGTGCCCGACTTCAATGTCTTCTTTCGTTACAACGCCAACTATCCCTATTACTCCGATGCAGTCTGGTACCTGAGTCAGATGCGTCGCTGGGGACAGATTGCGGAGCACAAGCCGGATGGCTGGTACATGGACATCGCTAAAAAGGTCTATCGCCCTGACCTCTATGTGAAGGCCGTAAAGGAATTGATCGCCGAGGGCAAGATGAAGGCGAGCGACTTTGAGGACTTTAGCAAGGAGAGTGGATTCCGTAAGCCGACCAACGAGTTTATTGATGGCATCAGTTACGACGGTCGCAAGCCCAATGCCTATCTGGAAAAACTCAAGATTGGTCTCAAGGGTAATCAGAAACTCTAGGAATCATTGCAATAACACGGGATGTGAGAATGATGTTCATGAAATCCATCAAGGTGAACGAGATGACTGCAACGAAATTACCTTCAAGGGTGTTGCAAGGGCTGATTGATGCAGCGGGCAAGTTGGCCACGATGACAAGGAGTGTCGTCGTACCCATCCTCGCCGTCAGTGTGTTTCTATTGTTGTGGGCGCTGGTCGCGCCCACGGTACAGACTTCGCTGGGCGAGTTCCCTGGTCCGTTGAAGGTCTGGGAACAGGGCGAGGTGTTGGTGCAGGAGCATTTTGCCGAGCGTGCCAAAGAGGCGGCGTTTTATGTGCGGCAGGAGAAACGCAACGCCGAGCTGTTATTGCAGGACCCAAACGCCGAGGTGACGATACGGCCCTACACGGGTAAGCCGACCTTCTTCGATCAGATCCTCACCAGCCTGTTAACGGTAACGACCGGTTTCCTGCTTGCCTCCATTATCGCGATCCCCCTGGGGATTATCTGTGGCATGAGTGCAAATATGTATCGCGCCCTCAATCCGCTGATCCAGATATTTAAACCGGTATCGCCACTGGCCTGGTTGCCATTGGTGACCATGGTGGTGAGTGCGGTGTATGTGAGTAAGGAGCCGATGTTTTCCAAGTCCTTCCTGACCTCGGCGATCACGGTGACGCTGTGTAGCATCTGGCCGACCATCATCAATACCACGGTCGGTGTCATCGCCATCGATAAGGACCTGATCAACGTGAGTCGAGTCCTGCGCCTGGGTTGGTTCAAAAAGACGCTGAAGATCGTGTTGCCCTCTTCTATTCCTATGATGTTTGCTGGCCTACGGTTGTCGCTGGGGATCGGCTGGATGGTCCTGATTGCGGCGGAGATGTTGGCGCAAAACCCCGGGCTTGGAAAATTTGTCTGGGACGAGTTTCAAAACGGCAGCTCCAATTCTCTTGCTCGCATCATGGTGGCGGTATTGGTGATTGGCTTCATCGGTTTTCTACTGGATCGCGGCATGTTGGTATTGCAGCGTCGATTCACCTGGGACCGCAAGGCCATTCTGCGTTAAGGAGAAGAGAATGAGTTATCTGAGTCTAGAGAATATTGGCATCAGCTTTGACACCTCGAACGGCCCTCTGGAGGTGTTGAGAGAGGTTGGTCTCAAGGTCGAACAGGGTGAGTTCATTACCCTCATTGGCCACTCCGGTTGCGGTAAATCCACCGTGCTGAATATTGTGGCGGGGTTACTACGGGCCACGAGTGGTGGTGTTGTGCTGGAGAATCGCGAGGTGATTGAGCCGGGGCCTGATCGGGCTGTGGTGTTTCAGAATCATTCCCTGCTGCCGTGGTTGAGCGCCTATGACAATGTACGCCTTGCCGTCGATCAGGTATTTGAGAAGAGCAAGACCAAACAGGAACGACATGAGTGGACGTTGCACAATCTTGAACTTGTGAACATGGGGCATGCGCTGGCGCGGCGTCCTGATGAAATATCCGGCGGCATGAAACAACGCGTCGGCATCGCACGCGCCCTGGCGATGCAGCCGAAGGTGATGTTAATGGATGAACCGT
>JAHEDA010000427.1 GCA_024641445.1 Gammaproteobacteria bacterium | reverse complement strand
CATGCCTTTCGTTTTATCGCCGGGCCGCTGTTTCACGAGATCGTCCTGGCCGATGAGATCAACCGCGCCCCGCCCAAGGTGCAGTCGGCCTTGCTGGAGGCGATGCAGGAACATCAGGTGACAGTGGGTGCTACCACACGCAAACTGCCCGACCTCTTTATCGTCATGGCGACCCAAAACCCGTTGGAGCAGTCCGGTACCTATCCCTTGCCCGAGGCGCAACTGGATCGCTTCCTGTTACACGTGGTGTTAACCTATCCAAGCCCCGAGGAAGAGTTAGAGATTTTAAAGCGTGATCGCCAACTGCACTTTGGTGAAGACCGCGCACCCTTGAGTTCACCACTCAAACCCGAGACGGTGCTGGCGGCACGACGTGAAGTGGCGGAGATCCACGTGGCCGAGATGCTCGAACGCTACATCGTGACGCTGGTGGGGGCAACGCGCGAGCTGGGTAAGTGGCATGCAGGTTGGGGTGATTACCTCAGTAATGGCGCTTCACCACGCGCCTCGATTGCGCTTTTGCGCGCCGCCAGTGCCATGGCCTATTTACACGGTCGTGACCATGTCATCCCGGAAGATATTCACGCGGTGGCAGCGGATGTGTTACGGCATCGCATCATTCCGGCCTATACCGCGCGCGCCGCGAGTGTCAGCCGCGACGATATTATTCAGCACCTGCTCCAGGCTATCCCGGTGCCCTGATGCAGGCATCTCTCCGCAGGACTTGGCAGCGCCTGCAACACCTCACTACTCGGTTTGGTCTGAGCGCCAACACCGAGGTCACGCAACAACCCTTGCTGCGGCGTGAAGACCTGCTCGTGCTCTATCAGCGTGTTCAGGCGCTGCTGGCGAGCGAACGGCTGGCCCCCGAGGTGATCCAACGACAACAGGGTGAGCAGCGTTCGATTTATCGTGGCAGCGGTCTCGATTACGAAGAGAGTCGCGCCTATCAACCTGGGGATGAATTTCGTTTTATGAACTGGCGTGTCACCGCTCGCACTGGGGTCATGCACATGAAGGTGTTCCGGGAGGAGCGACGCCCCGGTGTCGTGGTGCTACTGGACCGCCGTGCCGCCATGCGCTTTGGCACACGCATGCGCCTGAAGGTCACGCAGGCGGTACGCTGTGCCGCCGTCGCGGGTTTTATGGCACAGGTGCGTCAGGCCAGTTTTACCGCCTTCTGGTTGGATACGCAGTTGCATGGCCTCGACCCGGTGACGCAGGAGGAGGGAATGTTTCATGTGCTGCATAGCCTGGCCGAGCCCTGCCCACCCGTATTTACGCCAGTCCACGAGTTACACCTCTCGCAGGCACTGCACCGACTCAACACCATGCTCACACCGGGTAGTCGGGTAATTCTTATTAGTGACTTCCGTGACCTGGATAGCTCATGTCGCGGTGAGCTGCTGCACCTGGCTGCCCGCCATGATGTACAGGCGGTGCAGATTACGGACGCCGCCGAACTAAACCTCCCAAGCGCCGGGGAACTCTATCTGCGTGACTTCGTGCGGCGTGATACGACTCGGGTGGATTCACAAGACGCGGTGCTGCGTGAGAATTATCGGCGTAAATTTAGTGAGTGCATGCAATCGATCAAACACACCTTTCAGGTGGCGGGTATTCATCATGTCGCTGTGGATACACAAACCGACCAGGTCGAGCGCGAGATGTTGTTGGCATGGCGATAAACGATAACACCAGCGAGATACACGGTCTGGTGGACATTGTGCCGCCGCTGGCCCCTCCCGATTACACCCTATGGTGGATCGGTGGTGTCGTACTCATCCTTGTTTTTATCCTGCTCGGTTTTATGATCTGGCGGCGTTACCTCTCACGTCGCGGGCGTGCGCGTCGTGCCTTGCGTCAGTGTCGGCGTCGTCTTGCGGCAGGTGCCATAACATCGCAGGATGCGGCCTATGCGATCGCCGCTGCACTGCAAGCGGGACTGGGGCTGCACGAGGTGACGGCCTCCATGCCGATCCCGGATAAGATCACTCGCAAGGAGGCGACCTGGTTGTTTTTCTTAAAGCAACTCGCGCAACTCCGCTATGTGCGTGAGGCGCCGAGTGTGGATATGGCCTCGCTGTTTCGTCAGGCCGACCGCTGGTTGAGGATATGG
>JAHEDA010000426.1 GCA_024641445.1 Gammaproteobacteria bacterium | reverse complement strand
ACACGCTTTTCACGTAGTCGTTTTCTGATCTCGGGAAAGGCCAGACCATGATTGCCAAAGGGGTAGTCGGCATATTCGACTACAAGCATCCAGGCACCGAAGATCGCCCAAAGAAACGGGCTGACGATATTCACGACGGGGATAAACCCGAGCAGTAGTAACGGGACGCCCCAGGCCGCGAAGTAGAGCAGTTTGCGCAATTCTCCCAGCAGGGCCTCACTGGCCTCCTGCAAAAAAGGTTTGTTGCTCTGTGGTTTACGGCCGGTCAGGTGTTCCTCCACCGCAGCGGCGAGGTAACTATTGAAGGGCGCGCCGACCAGATTGGCCAGCAGGGAAAAACCAAAGAACAGGATGATGGCGGCGGCGATAGAGAATAAGAGCCAGAACAACCAGCTCAACCACGACAGCCAGCTCGGCAGTGTCGGCAATAGCCAGTCGACGAATTGACCAAATTGATTTGACAGCAACCAGATCAGGCCGGTGAAGATTAGGATATTGATCAATAACGGTAGGATGACGAAGCGACGTACCCCGCTTTGCTTCAGGAGTGAAAGACCCTTGATGAAGTAATTCAGGCCGGTGAGGGGGTTGCTGATCATTGTTGGGCTCCATGCTGTTGTTGGTGACCACGCAGGGCGAGCAGGGCGGCGCCATAGGCGGCCTCGCTGTGTGTCGCCGTCGTCACGGGTACTTGTAACATATTCGCGCGGATCTGTGTCCAGGCATCATTCCGGCTGCCGCCTCCGGCAGTGATGACGCGCGTCGGGTAGGGCGCACCGACCTCGGCGAGGCGTTGGTAAGCTGTCGCCTCGATGCGAGCGATGCCTTCCAGTAAACCTTGAAAGAACTGCGCGTCATTCGTCGGGCGCGGTGAGAGACGGGGTTCAAGATTAGGGTCATTGATTGGAAAGCGCTCGCCCCGCCGTAACAACGGGTAGTAGTCGAGGCCGGTGCGATGCCTTGGGTCTAAGTGGGATTGGAGGTCCTGCATCTGTGCATCACTAAAGAAATTCCGCAATACCGCTCCACCGCTATTTGAACCACCACCCACCAGCCAGAGGTCGCCGAGAGGTTGGCTGTAGATACCATACTCCATCGCATGAATCGGTCTGTCGGCGATTACCTTTACGACAAGTGTCGAGCCCAGCGAGGTGACGGCCTCACCAACCTTGCTCGCCCCCGTGGCAATGAAGGCGGCGGTGCTGTCGGAGGTCCCGGCAATCACGCGCGCATGGGGAGAAAAGCCAAATTGTGCCGCCGTCTCTCTGCTCACTGTACCCAGTGGTGTACCTGCGCCCACCACGCGTGGCAGGTGTTCGCGTGGGATGGCGAGTGCGTCCATCCATTTTGGCCATTGGAGTGAACTCGGGTCGATACCTGTCTTGAGGGCGCTATTGCTGTCACCGCTGCCACACACGCCGCTTAGTTTTGCGCTTACCCAATCGGCCTGATGCATCAACCAACGTGCCTGGTTTGTGTCGGTGTTTCGATAGAGCCACAGTACCTTGGGTAGACCCGCGTTGGGGCTGTGGATGGGAAATTCCGGCGGCGCAATGGCCTTGAGTTGCTCGGCCTCGTTGCGGGCGCGGCTATCGTTGTACATCAACGCGGGGGAACAGGGTATACCGATAGCGTCGGTGAGCAACACCGTGCCGGAGGTGCCATCGACACACAGGGCCGTGACGTGTTGCAGGCTGACGATTTTACCCAGTGTGGTGAGGACCTCGCCGACACCCTGCCACCAATCCGCCGGGTCTTGCTCGATGCAGTCGCCGTTGACGCGCGAGGCAGGGAGGTCGACCCGGGCCTCCGCCACGATCTCTTGTTTGGTATTGATGAGGATGCCGCGACAGCCGGAGGTGCCGAGGTCGAGGCCGAGAAAAAGGGGCGAGTAGCGAGTGGGGGGTAGCGAGGACGGTTGCATGGAGTTTGAATATACCAGGATAAATCCCTAACTATGCGTTACTAAATAAGCGTTTCGAAATGGTGGCTATCTATCCCCTTATCCCAGCCTTCTCCCGGAGGGAGAAGTAGACGTTCGGACCATGTCGGAATGCTTATTTAGCCACTCGTTACCCTACTAGGCCGTAGGTTGGGCTGAATGAAGTGAAGCCCAACACGTG
>JAHEDA010000113.1 GCA_024641445.1 Gammaproteobacteria bacterium | reverse complement strand
CGTTGGTTGTTGGTGGGTCTGTTGCCTGACAATTTAGGTCTGGTCCTGTTTGCTCAGCTTCTCCACGCCGCCACCTTCGGCATCTATCATGCAGTGGCCATCCAGCTTATTCACACCTACTTTACTGGCCAACATCAGGGTAAGGGACAGGCCTTGTACAGCAGTATTAGCTTTGGTTTGGGGGGGGCGATTGGCAGTTTGTATGCGGGGTATAGCTGGGAGTATCTGGGGCCCAGTAGCCCGTTTTTAATCGCCGCCGGGATCAGTCTTGCAGGGGCGTATGTGGTTTTACGCTATGTTGAAGATAGCCCTAGCACTAGTGCACGTATGCAACAAGAGCCTGCACAATAGAAAAAGTCATAAACCTCGTCCTCGAATCAGACGATAATAACGCTAACTTAACCAGGCTCACGACACCCCACTATGCAAAACCGGAATCACGATGTTCTTATCATTGGTGGCGGGATATCTGGCACCGCACTGCTGTATGAGTTGGCGCGCTTTACTGATCTGAAGAATCTGTGCCTGCTGGAAAAATATTCTGATGTGGCGCTGGTCAACTCGCACGGCCGCAACAACAGCCAAACGCTTCACTGCGGAGATATCGAAACCAACTACACCCTCGAAAAGGCGCTACAGGTACAGGCCTCGGCCAGGATGGTGGTGAATTACGTTCACTCGGTGGGCAACCCCGAGGGCATCATGTTTCAATACCCCAAGATGATTCTGGGGGTCGGTGAGCAGGAGTGTGGCCTGCTGCGCGAGCGTTACAAACTTTTCAAGCCTCACTATACGGGGATGCAGTTATTAACCCGTCAGGATATCGAGAAATGGGAGCCCAATGTAGCGCTGGAACGCAGTGGCCCTATCGCTGCGATCGGGGTGCGTGACGATTATTCCACCGTTAACTTTAATTCCCTTGCGGGTTCCTTCCTCGTTGAGGCACGCAAGGCTACTGGCAAAGACGTACTGGTTGAGTTTGATACCAGGGTCAAGAAAATAGAATTTCGTGATGACGCCTATCACGTGACAACCAATCACGGTGAGCATCATGCGCGGATGGTCGTGGTCTCAGCCGGTGGACAGAGCCTGCTGTTTGCGCAACGCCTGGGCTATGGTATGCAGTTCTCATGTCTTCCGGTAGCCGGTAGTTTTTATTACACCCCGCAAGTACTGCGCGGCAAGGTCTATACCATTCAAAATGACAAGCTCCCCTTTGCCGCAATTCACGGTGACCCGGATATCCTGGTAGAGGGCAAAACCCGCTTTGGTCCCACCGCACTGGTGTTGCCACAGCTTGAGCGTTATAACCTGGCAAGTATCCCCGAGTTTCTCAGCATTGTGCGTCCGGATGCCGCCGTGGCAAAGGTGATGTGGGACCTGATAAAAGAGGGTGAGATTCGCCGGTATATGCTCAAGAACATGTTGTTTGAAGTGCCACTGGTACGGAGTCACCTGTTCCTGAAGGATGCGCGCAAGATCATTCCAAGCCTGAAACTGGCCGATCTGGAGTTTGCACACAAGGTCGGTGGTGTAAGACCCGTTATGATCGACAAGGAGAAGCGTAAGCTGCACCTAGGTGAGGCTAAAATAAATTCAGGCAAGGGGATCATCTTCAATATGACGCCCTCACCAGGTGCGACCAGCTGCCTGGCTAACGCCGAGCGCGATGCACGGATCATTACGGACTATCTTGGCCGGATATTCTATGAAGATGAATTCAACAGTGTGTTGAAGAAGGGTGCATGAGAACAATTAGCTACAGATAGTTAGTGTTGAAGTAATACCTCACGCATTGCCTGTGCGGCATTAGACTGGGTGTAGCGGGCATGCCAGACCAGGCCCAGGTCGCGCCGCAGTTTTACCGTCCTGACGCTGAACTCATGCAGGTCAGCGCTCAACATGGTCCTGGGTAGTACGCTCCAACCCAGACCGACACTGACCATCATCTTAATGGTCTCGAGATAGTTGGTAGAGATCCCCACCTGTAAATCACTCTTACTATTCTTCAGGGCCAGCTCCAACACCTCACGGGTGTAGGTGCCATGCGCGGGTAAGATCGCGCTATAGGCAGACAACTTCTCCAGCGTGAGGTGTGTGTTTTGCGTGAGGGGGTGAGTCTTTCCACAGACAAATACCAGTGGGTCGGGCCAGATTACCTCGGTGATAAGTTGTTCCGCTGACTGTAGGGGGAGGGTCACGATGGCCATCTCGAGTTCACCCTGTTCCACCGCACGACAGGCTGCCTCAGAATCCATAAAATGCATATCCAGTTCCACATCCGGGTACTGTCGTGTGAAGGCGCGCAATACCGGCGGCAAGCGGTGAAGGCCGATGTGGTGACTGGTACCCAAGGTTAGACGCCCACCCACGTGACCGGACAGGTTAGATATGGCACGGCGACTGTCTTCAACCTCCTGCATGATGCGCTGGGCACGCGGTAGCAGGGCCCTGCCTGCCTCGGTCAGACTGATTGTTCGCCCAATGCGGTCAAATAAAGGCGTCTCCAGCTCCTGTTCCAATAGGGCTATGCGCTTACTGATAGCGGGTTGGGTTAGATACAGATGTGTAGAGGCCACCGAAAAAGATTGATGCTCGGCAACGGCGATAAAGGCCTGAAGGGTCGCGATATCCATATTCTATATAGTAATAGATAATATGAAAATTATGAATTAGTTTTATGAACGAAATTGGCGTATCGTGCGGGCCTTAACTCGATAAATTAGGTCTTACCATGGCAGGCAGAACCCTCTACGATAAAATCTGGGATGCCCATGTCGTCCGCGATAATGGCGATGGCACGGCGCTCATATATATAGACAGGCACCTGGTGCACGAGGTGACCTCACCGCAGGCCTTTGAGGGGTTGCGCCTGGCTGGACGCAAGCCCTGGCGCGTGGATGTGAATTTGGCGACGCCTGATCACAATGTCCCCACGACAGACCGAAGCAAGGGTATCGCTGATCCTGTCTCACGCACACAGGTGGAGACCCTCGACCAAAATTGTCGCGAGTTTGGTATCACTGAATTCAAGATGGAGGACCTACGTCAGGGTATCGTCCACGTGATCGGTCCTGAGCAGGGGGCGACACTCCCGGGCATGACGGTGGTCTGTGGTGACTCACATACCTCAACCCATGGTGCCTTTGGCGCCCTGGCCTTTGGTATCGGCACCTCTGAGGTCGAGCACGTATTAGCGACCCAGTGCCTAGTGCAAAAGAAATCCCGGAGCATGTTGATTCGCGTCGATCGCAAGGCCGGTCCCAGTGTGACCGCCAAGGATATCGTCCTCGCCATCATCGGTAAGATCGGCACCGCCGGGGGTACCGGCTACGCAGTGGAGTTTGCCGGTGAGGCGATCCGTGACCTTTCTATTGAAGGGCGCATGACACTCTGCAACATGGCCATTGAGGCCGGAGCCCGTGCCGGGATGGTGGCGGCGGATCAGAAGACTATCGACTATGTGAGGGGGCGGCCTTATGCACCCAAGGACATGCACTGGGCCATGGCTGAAGGGGCCTGGCGCGATCTGGTGAGTGACGCCGACGCAAAATTTGACGCAGTGGTTACCCTCGACGCGACCACATTTGTCCCGCAGGTGACCTGGGGCACATCACCAGAGATGGTCGTAGCTGTCGGTGCCAGGGTGCCTGACCCCGCCCGTGAGAGTGATCCGGTGAAACGCGATGGTATGCAAAAGGCGTTGGATTACATGGGGCTTAAGGCCAACACGCCAATCACGTCGATCGCGGTGGATAAGGTGTTTATTGGATCGTGTACCAATTCACGCATTGAGGATTTGCGTGCCGCCGCAGTTGCGATCAAGGGTGGCAAGGTTGCCAGCACTGTAAAACTGGCGATGGTGGTTCCCGGTTCAGGTCTGGTGAAGCAGCAGGCCGAACAGGAGGGGCTGGACAAAATTTTTCTGGAGGCAGGTTTTGAGTGGCGTGATCCGGGCTGTTCTATGTGTCTGGCCATGAATGCAGACCGCCTGGAACCCGGTGAACGTTGCGCCTCAACCTCTAACCGTAATTTCGAGGGACGGCAAGGGCAGGGTGGACGTACCCATCTGGTGAGCCCTGCCATGGCAGCGGCAGCAGCGATCGCGGGTCACTTTATCGATATAGGTAAGTTGGGATAATTGAAATGAACTCACTTAACCAGCGGTGGGATCCTGTAAAATACGACAAAAATGCATCTTACGTTGCAGAACTTGGTATGCCAGTCGTAGAACTGTTGTCGCCACAACCTGATGAGAAAATCCTGGATCTTGGCTGTGGCGATGGTGCTTTAACGCAACTAATAGGTGCATACGGCTGTGCCGTACATGGTGTTGATAGTAGCCCGGAAATGGTCAAGGCAGCGCAAGCACGTGGTTTGGAAGCTGAAGTCTTGCAAGGTCAGTCACTTGCCATAAACAAAAAGTTTGATGCTGTGTTTTCCAATGCTGCTTTGCATTGGATGAAACCACCTGAGAGTGTTATCCATGGAGTATGGCGAGCGCTGAAGCCTGGTGGCCGTTTTGTGGGTGAGTTTGGTGGTGCGGGAAATATAGCGACGATTGTGTCCGCGATGGAAGAATCGTTACGGGCACGAGGTATTGAAATTCAATGCCCGTGGTTTTTCCCTCAGCCCTACGAATATGTAGACCGGCTTAAGGCGGCAGGGTTTGAGGTAAAAAGTATGGAGTATTTTCCCCGTCCAACCTTCTTACCAGGAAATGTCAGCGGGTGGTTGGAGACATTTGCAGAGCCTTATACATCATGTCTGCCAGAAGAGGATAAGCCAACATTTATTAATGAAGTTGCTGCGGTGCTTGCTCCGAAACTTCGTGATGATAAAGGCCGATGTGTCGCAGATTATGTTCGTTTACGATTTAAGGCAGTACGGCCAGGACAGTCATAAATATACTTCCCGAAATTCATCTGGGTTGCAGGAGTTGCTGATGGAAAAATTTGAAAAACTTACCGCGATTGTTGCACCGATTGATCGACCCAATGTCGATACCGATGCGATCATCCCCAAGCAGTTTTTGAAGTCGATCAAACGCACCGGCTTTGGCCCGAACCTGTTTGACGAGTGGCGTTATCTGGATCATGGTGAGCCCGGCATGGATAACAGCAAGCGTAAACTGAATCCTGAATTCGTCTTGAATCAGTCTCGCTACAAAGATGCAAAGATTCTGTTGGCGCGTGATAACTTTGGTTGTGGTTCTTCGCGTGAGCATGCGCCATGGGCGCTGCAGGACTATGGTTTTCGTGCCATCATTGCACCGAGCTATGCCGATATCTTTTTTAACAACAGTTTCAAGAACGGCATTCTGTTAATTATCCTGGACGCCGCAATCGTGGATCGATTATTCAAGGCGGTGACCGCACAAGTGGGCTATCAACTAACCATTGACCTCGCTGCGAACATGATTAAGACACCTGAAGGTGAGACGATCTCATTTGAGGTCGATGAGTTTCGCAAACACCGCTTATTGAACGGCCTGGATGATATTGGCCTTACCTTGCAGCAGACCGATGACATTAAGGCCTATGAGGTGCGCCGTAGACAAGAGGCGCCCTGGTTGTTCTCCTGAACTTGAAAAGTGAATACTGGTAAGAGGTTTATCGAATGAGCAAGAAGATTGCAGTATTACCCGGTGACGGTATTGGCCCGGAGATCATGGCGCAGGCGCTGAAGGTTTTACGTGCCATGCCAGAGCTGGACTTCGTAATGGAAGAGGCCCCCATTGGCGGTGCCGGTTTTGATGCCGCAGGCGACCCACTTCCCGAGAAGACGCTCAAGCTCGCACGTGAGGCCGATGCGGTATTACTGGGCGCCGTCGGTGGACCACAGTACGACAAACTACCGCGTGACAAACGTCCCGAACGTGGGCTGCTGCGCATTCGCAAAGAGCTGAATCTGTTCGCGAATCTGCGACCGGCCTTGTTATATCCAGAGCTGGCCGAGGCCTCGACGCTCAAGCCCGAGGTGGTATCCGGGCTCGACATTATGATCGTGCGCGAGCTGACCGGTGATGTCTATTTTGGGCAACCGCGTGGGATCGAGGTGCGCAACGGTGAGCGCGTGGGTTTCAATACCATGATCTACGCCGAATCCGAGGTGCGGCGTGTTGCGCGCGTTGCCTTCGACATCGCCATGAAACGTGGCAAGCGCCTGTGCTCAGTCGAAAAGGCCAATGTCCTCGAATGTTCCGAGTTATGGAAGGAAGTAGTAATCGAAGTTGCGAAGGATTATCCCGAGGTAGGGTTGTCTCACATGTATGTGGACAATGCCGCCATGCAGTTGGTGCGTGCACCCAAGCAATTCGATGTTATGGTCACAGGTAATATTTTTGGCGATATCCTCTCGGATGCAGCCTCCATGTTGTCTGGCTCCATTGGTATGTTGCCGTCTGCATCACTGGATCAGAATAACAAGGGTATGTACGAACCGATTCATGGCTCTGCCCCGGACATCGCCGGTAAGGACATGGCCAACCCTCTGGCAACGATTTTATCGGTGGCAATGATGTTGCGGTATACCTTCAGCGACGAGGCTAATGCTTCGCGAATTGAAGCGGCTGTGCGCAAGGTGTTGGCGCAAGGGCTGAGGACTGCTGATATCTATACTGCTGGCACGAAAAAGATTTCTTGCAGCGCAATGGGCGATGCCGTTGTTGCCGCACTATAAGAAAATATAACAAGCATTCACTAATTTAAGGATGAGAGGTCTATAACATGAGACGTGTAGGTTTGATTGGCTGGCGCGGTATGGTGGGCTCGGTGCTGATGCAGCGGATGCAGGAAGAAAATGATTTCACCCAAATTGATCCGGTGTTTTTTACGACTTCCCAGGCGGGTAAACCCGGCCCCAAGATCGGCAAGGATGTACCCACACTCAAGGATGCCATGAGTATCGACGAGCTCAAGGCTATGGATGTCATCATCACCTGTCAGGGTGGCGACTATACCAAGGAGGTCTATCCGCAGCTGCGGAGTGCCGGTTGGAAGGGCTATTGGATCGACGCGGCATCAACCCTGAGAATGAAGGATGACGCCATCATTATCCTCGACCCCGTGAATCTGAGCGTTATCAAAGACGGTATCAAGAGCGGCATCAAGACCTACGTCGGCGGCAACTGTACCGTGAGCCTGATGTTAATGGCGATTGGTGGTTTGTTCGATAAGGGACTGATTGAGTGGATCAGCCCCATGACCTATCAGGCGGCCTCCGGCGCGGGTGCGCGCAACATGCGTGAATTGATTCAACAAATGGGCGCCATCAATAGTGAAGTGAAGTCGCTACTCGATGACCCGGCCTCGGCGATCCTCGAGATCGATCGCAAGGTCGCCAACTTTATTCGCTCGGATGAGTATCCTGTTGATGCCTGGCCGGTACCGCTGGCCGGTTCCCTGATCCCGTGGATCGACGTAGCGCTCGAATCCGGTCAGAGCAAAGAGTAGTGGAAGGCGCAGGTGGAGGCCAATAAGATCCTGGGCCGCAACAAGAATCCGATCGCAATTGATGGTCTATGTGTGCGGGTGGGCGCCATGCGCTGTCACAGCCAGGCCCTGACAATCCGCCTGACCCAGGATGTACCGTTGGATGAAATCCATGGCATCATCGCCGCTCACAATGATTGGGTGAAGGTGGTACCGAATGATCGAGATATCACCATGAAAGAGCTGACACCTGCCGCCGTGACT
>JAHEDA010000425.1 GCA_024641445.1 Gammaproteobacteria bacterium | reverse complement strand
CGTGGTGACGATATCGATGCCGCCTGCGGGCAATTGGCAGGCAAGATCAAGGATCGGACCAAGCGTCAATTACGTCGCATTGAGGTCACTCAGGGAGTCGCAGGAACATGAAGAGCTGGCTACAAACAGGGGCGATTGGCTGGGCACTCCTGCTTCTGAGCGCATGCGCGAGTAATCCGCATGAAGGAATCGATACCAAGCGGGCGGCCGATGCCAATTCACAGCTCGGGCTGGCCTATATGATGCAGGGCAACTACGAACAGGCCCAGGATAAACTCCACAAGGCACTGGAGTTCGAACCGAAAGACCCCAATTCGCACCACTACCTGGCCGAGCTATATCGGAGACTGAATCAGCCGGTCAAGGCAAGGGAAGAATACGAGTTATCTCTTGAGTACGCCCCCAGCAATTCCTCATTCCAGAATAACTATGGTGTCTTTCTGTGTGAGCGTGGCGAGTACGCCAAGGCCGACACCTATTTTAAGAGCGCACTGAATAACCCGTTTTATACCGCCAAGGATGCGGCCTACGAGAATATGGGGCTGTGCGCCCTGACGCGCGGGAATATCAAACAGGCCGAGGTCTATTTCAAACAGGCCCTGGGTGTGAATCCTCGCCTGCCCAAGACACTGTTGAATATGGCCCAGATCGAGTTCGACCGAAGTAATATCAAAAGTTCATACAAGTATTACCAGCAATTCATCTATGTGGCCCCGCAGACCGCACAGAGCTTGTGGTTGGGGATATTGCTTGAGCGTGGGCGCGGCGATAAGGGCAAGGCGGCCAGCTACGCCATGCTCCTGAGGGATAAGTTCCCTGGTGCGCGCGAGACGGAGTTGCTCCAGAAGCTGGAAAAACAGGGTAAGTTATAGGCCCGGGTGGATAGGCCAGGCACGGCCTCTTCCGTTATAATCCCTTTCCTTTATAAATGCTTAGCACCTGTAGTGCCAGCATTGCCGCTAGCCAAACAGAACTAAAGAGCAGATCCTTGAGTACATCTATCCAAGCCATTCGAGGTATGAACGACATCCTGCCGGGGGAGACGCCGCGCTGGCGTTTCATCGAACAGGCCTTCCGTGACACACTCACCGCCTATGGTTATCAGGAAATTCGCCTGCCCATTGTTGAGAAGACCGAGCTGTTTAAACGCTCGATTGGTGAGGTGACCGATATCGTCGAGAAGGAGATGTATACCTTTGAGGACCGTAACGGTGACAGCCTGACCTTAAGGCCTGAGGGTACGGCGGGTTGTGTCCGCGCCGCCATTGAAAATGGTCTGTTGCACAACCAGACCCAAAGGCTGTGGTACGCCGGTCCCATGTTTCGGCACGAGCGGCCACAGAAGGGGCGTTATCGCCAGTTTCATCAATTTGGTGTCGAGACCTTTGGATTGGATGGTCCGGATATCGATGCCGAACTGATTGCCATCAGCGCGCGCCTGCTTCGTCGTTTGGGTTTGGCACCGCAGGTTCGCCTGGAGATCAATTCCCTAGGCTCGCCAGCAGCGCGTGCGACCTATCGCGAGACCCTGCTGGTTTACCTGCAGCAACACTCTGATAAATTGGATGAAGATAGTCAGCGTCGCTTGCACAGTAACCCCTTGCGCATACTGGATAGCAAAAACCCGGCGATGCAGGAACTGATTGAATCGGCGCCAAAATTGAACGAACACCTTGACGCAGAGTCTCAGACACACTTTGCCGCACTGCGCGCGCGCCTGGACGACCTGGGAATTGCCTATCAGCTGAATCCTCGTCTTGTACGTGGGCTGGATTATTACAACAAGACTGTGTTCGAGTGGGTGACGGATGCGCTGGGAGCTCAGGGTACGGTATGTGCGGGAGGACGTTTCGATGGTCTGGTCGAACAACTTGGGGGCAAGCCAACAACGGCGATGGGATTTGCCCTTGGGATTGAACGTATCGCAGCCCTGCTCGAAGATTCAACGATCACTGAGCCATTGCCACATGCCTATCTGGTAATGGCGGGGGAGTTGGCCGAGCAGAAGGGACAGGTCTTGTGCGAGGAATGGCGTGAGCAGTTACCCGGGCTACGGCTACAAATGAATTGCGGCGGTGGTAGTTTTAAGAGTCAACTAAAAAAGGCAGACAAAAGTGGCGCGCGTTACGCCTTTATCCTGGGCG
>JAHEDA010000424.1 GCA_024641445.1 Gammaproteobacteria bacterium | reverse complement strand
CTGTGCTTCACTGGTCGGGGCACCACTGACGCATGATTTTTGCTCTATCTCCCTGTCGGACCTGTTGACGCCATGGCCAACAATTGCCAGTCGTCTTGATGCCGCTGGTCGTAGTGATTTTGTCGTAGCACTTTACAACCCAAAGAGCGGTCGTCGAACCCAACAGATCGTAGAAGCGCAGCGCATTCTATTGCAATACCGTAAACCCGAGACACCAGTCGCCATTGTCAAGTCGGCCTACCGTGAGAAGCAGGATGTGCAGATGACGACGCTGGATAAAATGTCCGAGCACAAGATCGGTATGTTGAGCACGGTCTTGATCGGGAATAGCACTACCTTCACGCAAGAGGGGTTGATGATCACCCCACGTGGCTATGCCAATAAGTACGACGCTATCACGGGTGAGACCAAGGCAGGTGAAAAGGCCGGACGCTCTTTGACTATGGGGCTGGTAGGTTGGAAGACTGTCGTACGTGAATATTTAAATAGTGAACAAAATCACTCATTGCAAGACGTTGCACGTTTCTTTAATACCTCTACAGAAGAAGTTATCTCAGCCATCGCTCAGGCCGATGCGGGAGAGGTTGTTGGAGGCTATCAGGCATTGGCAATTTCGAGTGAGAAAATTGATCGGGCACTTGAAGTAAGTAAGAATTTTGGCTTGCTACGTGCCGTCGTGCGTGCGGAGGGTGGTGCCGTGGCTGAAATTATGATGGATAGCCGTGATTTCAGCCGACGTGACGATTGGCTCAGCATTGAAAACGGACACTTTCACTTTCACATCAATTGGTCGCAGGTGGCTTCCGCCTGGTTGGTACGTCACGACAACAAACTTATGGGGATGCAGTTCTTTACAGCCAGTAGTGAAAGTGTTTTTAATCTGTCCGTTCCCAAGCAAGATGGGACATTCAGTGCGGAGAGCATTGAATTGTATGACCGTATCTGGAGTGAACTTGCCCTAAATGAATCGCAGGAGATGACTGTCAATGAGTAATGAATTAGAGAAACCCAAGATGATGGATTATAAACGACACATGCTGGTGTGTGTGGGGCCTCGCTGTACCCATGAAGGCGAGTCAGAGGAATTGTTTGGCATGTTGGCGGAGAAATTCAAGGCTGCCGGGATCGATAATGGTGAGATGCGTGTTAAACGTACCCGCACCAGTTGTTTTGCAACCTGCAAGTCGGGTCCGATCATCTGTATCCAACCAGATGGTATCTGGTATTACAACGTTACCGAGAAAAATCTGGACCGAATTATTCAACAGCATCTCGTGGTGGGTGTGCCGGTTGAAGATCTGATTTATCATCGTGGGCCCGTGTGTGCCAACGCCTGAGCAGGAAAACTTTTCTCAGGATGAATGCGCCACACTATATCGCATCATGCGTGGGCGTCGAGATATGCGTCATTTTATCAAGGGCTCACAGATAGACGCTGATATTCTCCATCGAATTCTGAAAGCAGCCCATACCGCACCCTCGGTTGGTATGATGCAACCCTGGCGATTTATTCGTGTTACAGATGTCGCGCTCCGCGAACGTATTGCTGAGCTGGTGGATGCGGAGCGGCTACATACTGCGGCGATGCTTGATGCGCGTTCACAAGAGTTTCTCAATCTCAAGGTCGAGGGTATTCGTGACTGCGCCGAGTTGTTAGCTGTTGTACAAGCACCGGATGACGGGACTATCTTCGGTCGACGCACCATGCCCGAGATGATGGCGCTCTGTTCAACGGCATGCGCCATACAGAATCTGTGGCTGGCAGCACGGGCGGAGAATCTCGGCATGGGTTGGGTCTCATTCTTTGAGCCTCAAGACTTGGTTCAACAACTCAATTGTCCGCCAGGTGCTATACCGATCGCGCTATTGTGTCTGGGACCCGTCCCGGAGTTTTATCCCGAACCCATGTTGCAGCTGGCAGGCTGGCGACAGGCCCGACCGTTCCCGGAGCTTATTAGTGAGAACCAATATCAGTGATGACTGACAGTCCCGGAATTCGATGCCTGCCGTGAAGTTGCGGCACTTTCTTTACGTCATCACTCTCTGGCATGCTAGGCATGCATACCCTCAGTCGACTTGCCCTCGAACTACTATGAGCAGTCTGGGCCCAGTCCCATGGCTAGAGTAGCCGTGTCGTGGTTGCGGGCGG
>JAHEDA010000112.1 GCA_024641445.1 Gammaproteobacteria bacterium | reverse complement strand
AGACGTTATCGCGATCGTGAAGACCAGCAAAGGCACCTTCAGCGCACGCAAGAACGTCAAGGTCACCATCGGCGGTTGCGGCGGTTAAGGCACACTAGGAGGAAATAAAAATGGCAGATTCAATCCGTATCCGCGCCAACGTCAGTGGTGGAGAAGCCACGGTCAAGGCCCTGATCACGCACGAGATGGAAACCGGTCAGCGTAAAGACAAGAAGACCGGCGAGAAGATCCCCGCGCACTACATCACCGAGGTGGACTGCAAGCACAATGGTGCCACCGTGATGACCGCACAGTGGGGCGCAGCAGTGTCCAAAAACCCCTACCTGTCGTTCAAGTTCGGTGGCGCCAAGGCTGGTGACACCGTCGAGTTGAGCTGGGTCGACAATAAGGGTGAGAAAGACTCTGCGACGACCAAGATCAGCTAACCAGGCCTGAGCACTTCAACTGAAGAACAGGATGATAGGAGCTTATAACATGAAAAAATTACTAGTTGCAGCCACTGCACTCTCCCTGCTTGGGATGATGCCTATGGTGGCAAATGCCTCTCCAGAGAGTGACCTGAAGGCATTCCGTGGATTCTTTTTCAAGAGATTCCCCGGCGTGAAACTGCAGGACTTTGCAGATGGTATCTATGGCATCGATGCCAAACGTAAAGAAGAATGGACCGCTATGGAGGAGTTTCCTCCCTATGAGCCAGGCATCGATATCGGCAAGAAGCTGTTTGCCAAATATAAGGTCGGCAGCTGCTTCAAGAATGGCGGAATTGCTATCAAACAGAACTACCCCTACTTCAACAGCAAGGACGGCACCGTTCACTCCCTCGAGGGCGATGTCCTAACCTGTCTGGAGAAGAACGGCGTCGACCTGAAGGCCGAGAAAATCACTACCCAGAAGGGCAAGCTTGCAGCCATCACTGCATACATGGCCTTCACCTCTCGCGGCAAAAAGATCAATGTTGTTGTACCGAAAGACAAACGTGCACTGGCTGCATATAATCTTGGTAAACAACATTTCTATGCCAAGCGTGGCCAGCTCAACTTCTCGTGTGCCGACTGTCATGCCTACAACTCTGGTCGAATGGCCCGCGCCAATCTGCTGAGCCCAGCCCTTGGTCATGTCTCCCACTTCCCGGTTTATCGCAAGCAGTGGGAAGCGGGTGGTACCGATGCCCTCGCCGGCTTTGGCACCATTGAGCGTCGTTACGGTGGCTGTAACAAGTCTATCCGTGCCAAGCCCCTCAACGAAGGTGACGAGTGGAAGTTTAAGCAGCACCCGGAATATGTTGCCCTCGAATACTTCGAGAGCTACATGAGCAACGGTATTGCCATTAACGGCCCTGGTATCCGCGAGTAATCCGCGAAATAGCAGAACCGAAAAAAGCCCGGCTTCGCCGGGCTTTTTTTTACCTGTTACCTACCGAGCTGCGAACATTGATACTGGCCTGCACTGTGCGTTGCAGTTTTATTATTAAATATCATTATGTTAGAGAATATACCCAAATTGCGTGTCACCGTAGAATCCATCTCAAATGGCTGCATCCCCGTCATAAATTTGCCATACTGCAACCAATTGAGGCATGCCCCTTTGGTGAATAGCATGACGTGGCTTAATCTGTTTTTCGTAATCCTGGTTCTTGTGCTCCTGCTGCTTATTATTCTAAAACGCCGCCTTTTTGTGCCGGGAGCAAATCTGCATGATGAGGAAACTATCGAGGCTGACTGGCATGACACCGGCAGCAATCCAAGTTTCTCCCGGCTACCCCACAACGTGCACCACACCCTAACACCCGACCTAACGGAGTCGTTGGTGTTAAGCCCAGACAAAGACAGTGATGAGGTAGCACTGGGCCAAACAGGGGCAGACTGGCATAAGGAGATCAACCCATTCATGGAGACCGGGCAGATAAATCTGGATCACAAACCGTCTAAATCCAAGCCCCCACCCACCGACACCCAGTCACTAAATAATGAAACCCTCAATGATCTGCACAAGTACGGCAAGGACTATCACGGCGACTAGGAACCCTCATGCACCTGGTTGTTGATACCTTGGCTACATATAGCTCCTGGCACCTGTCGCAGTTACAGGATGATTTTTCTCAGCCTACACAAGCTTAATCATGCAGTGAACGGTCTGAGGACCCTCAGACGAAAGCGTGGTCCTTTGGGAATACGCGGTTATCTGAGCAGGAAGAAGGGGTGAAAAAGGCCCTGTAACGCTTACAGGTTAATAAGGGGGAGATGGTGGGTCGTGCAAGATTCGAACTTGCGACCAATTGGTTAAAAGCCAACTGCTCTACCGACTGAGCTAACGACCCCGGAAACAAAGTGAGGGCGCATTTTACCGGACTTGCCATGAATGGCAAGTCCGGTGCACGCGACCGTTATACCGCGTCGAGCCTGCGCATCCCGGCGGGGAGTAGTTTGAAGTCTACCAGGGCAGTAATGAAGGCCTTCATGAAACTGGCCTCATCCTCATAGACCATCTTGTAGTACTGGATCTTCATGGTCATAGCACTGCCGAAGACGATGCTGGCAAAGGCAATAAAGGAGCCCAGCGCCAGAGTCGAGACACCGGTCACGGCCTGTCCGATGGTGCAGCCAAGGGCCAGAATGCCCCCTATACCCATCAACACCGCGCCAATAACGTGGGTAATAAAGTCTTTGAAGTTGACGAACCACTCTATACGGAAACCCTTGGAGATAAGTGACCAGGCCAATGAGCCGAGAATTACCCCAAATACGGCCGCAATTCCAAAGGTCATCGTATTACCTTTCCATCCGGGAAGACCATTTGCCAGGTAGCCCGTCACTTCACCAATGGGATTGATAAAGGTATAGGACTGCACGGCGACGCCGCTTGGGGCTTTGCCTTCCTGCACCAGCGACCAAACGTCGTTACTGGCGTATTTGACCCAGGAAAAGACCTCGCCATCCGCCTTGATGGTGGCGAAGGCGCCACTTGCATACCAGGCGGCAATTACACTGACACCGACCACGACACCCGCCAGTTTGTGATCAAAATTGTTACGGAAGTCGTCTGACTTGAAAACGAAAAACAACAATCCTGCGGCAACGACCAGACCAAGCACCAGGCGAATGGTATGCACACTCTCGCCACTCACCAATAGCGAGGCCAGGTCCTGACGCCCACTCAAACTCACGGTTGCGGGATTCGTCCAGGGATAGAACAAGACCGAATAGATAGTGCTATCGGTGCCGGGGAAGGGATTGACCATGAAATAGGCACAGAGGCTAATCACGATAAAAACGATTACCGACTTGAGGTTGCCACCACCAATACGGATCAGGGTCTTGTTACCGCAACCGCTGCCAAGGGTCATGCCAATGCCAAACATGACACCGCCAATGACGTATTCTAGCCATGCGAAACTGCCGCCGCGATAGGGGGGACGCGTGTCATTGACGCTGAAGATGTCCACAAACTCCAGGGCACTCACCCCAATAATAGCCACGGCCATCGCCATCATCCATGCGCGGATACGGCCCGAGTCACCCATGTTGACCAGGTCAGACACTGCACCCATGGTGCAGAAATTAGTCTTATTCACCACTGCGCCCATGATGAAGGCGATACCAAAGGCAAGCCATAAAACGGTGGAGTGTGCGGAGGCAAAACTCTCAAATGTCATGGTAAAAACCTCTTTAGACTGAATTGTTCTTCACGTATTTACTCGATGTTATGCCAGACCCTCGTCGGCACAATATAGCCAGAGATTATAGCCCGAAGTAGCCACTAATGGCAGCCTTGTGCGGCAAAATAATTCTGCTAATCAGCCAGTTAGCGATATCGGGTGGGGTCAGGGATAGAGGCGTCACGGAAGCCCTCAGCGCGCAAACGACAGGCCTCACAACGACCGCAGGCACCCCCGCTGGCGTCAGGGTCATAGCACGACACCGTAAGGCCATAATCGACCCCTAGCCGAGTACCCGCCCGGATAATCTCCTCCTTGCTCATATCGATGAGGGGGGCCTTAACCGCGATGGCACCGCCCTCCACCCCCGTCCGTGTCGCCAAATTGGCCAGGGCCTGAAAGGCCTCAATATACTCCGGCCGACAGTCAGGATAACCAGAATAATCGACAGCATTCACACCAATAAAAATCGCTTCGGCCCCCAGCACCTCCGCCCACCCCAAGGCCAGGGAGAGAAACACGGTATTTCGTGCGGGCACGTATGTCACGGGGATACCTGGGCTTGGTCTGGTTGGGACTTGAATAGTTGGGTCCGTCAAGGCCGAGCCACCAATAGGTGTCAAATCCATGTTAATGGTTTTATGAGCGACCACACCCGCCCGGCTCGCAACACGTGAGGCAGCCTCCAGCTCAGACCGATGGCGTTGACCGTAATCAAAACTGATGGCATAGCAGTCGTAGCCCTGCGCCAGTGCCATACTAAGGATGGTAGCGGAATCGAGGCCACCCGATACAAGAATGACCGCTTTAGGTTTGTTGCTCACACGACACCAACATTTCAGCAATAGGGTATCGCCAAGTATTCAATATTAGGCGGAGCTTGCCAAGCCAAGATCAGAACGGGGATGGATAGATTGCTAACGTCCAGGGCTGTCGCCCCAAAGTATTTTGTGTAGCTGCAATTGAAATCTCACCTGTAAGTGATCGGCCAGGATCCATTCGGCCAGCTGCCTTGGGGCGAGATTCCCATGAACAGGGGAGAACAAGACCTCACAGCGATCGGGCAGAGAGTACTGTTGCAGAAGCCCAACTGACCAATCGTAATCATCGCGGTCGGCAATAACAAATTTGAGCTGATCATTTGTTGACAAGCACTCGATATTGGCAAGGCGGTTCTTTCCCATTTCACCCGATGAGGGAGTCTTCAGGTCCATCACCTTGGAGACACGAGGGTCGACGCCACAGACGTCTAACGCCCCAGAGGTCTCCAGAGAGACCTCATAACCCGCGTCGCAGAGTTGCTGCAATAGTATGAGACAGTTTTTTTGTGCCAGCGGCTCCCCACCGGTAACAGTGATATATCGAGTCTGATATTTCGCTACCTCAGCCAGTATCGCATCCAGTAAAAACCACTCACCGCCCTGAAAGGCATAGGTGGTATCACAGTAGACGCAACGCAGGGGGCAACCGGTGAGCCGTACAAACACCGTAGGTAGGCCTACGCTGCGAGACTCGCCCTGGAGGGACAAAAATATCTCGGTGAGACGCAGCCGCCCAGTCGTGCGTGCACTTGGTGTCTCCACTGCTCGCTCCAACACGCTACGGTGTTAATTATCCGCCTGCTTGAGTTTAATCTTCTGCAACAGATTCTGCGCCTGGCCAGCCTCGGTAGAACCTACATGCAGCTTGATTAAACTTTCCAGGCTTGCACTGGCCTTCGGGTAATTTTTCAATTCGTAATAGCAATAACCAATCTTGAGCATAGCCTCTGCCAACTTGGGACTTTCCGCATAATTCTTGATCAAGGCCTGATAATCCTTGATTGCGGCTTCGTAGTTTCGCTGGGCGTAATTGGCCTCGCCGACCCAATATTGTGCAATGTGCGCATAACGACCATGCGGATATCGAGCAAGGAATTTTTTAAACGATGCGATCGCATCTTCATATCGCAGGTCACGTAAAAGATCAAAGGCCTGCTGATACGCCTGTTGTTCTGACAGGGCCTTGCCATCGGCTTGTTTCGCAGAAACGGTTGGAACTGGTGGTTTTTCGGGAACGGCAGCAGATTTGATATTATCCGGGGAGGCTACAGGTTCAGACGGGGCAGTGGTGACCGCAGCATCTTCCTGATAGACAGGTGCACTCGCCGTACCAAGGGTACGTCGTTCGAGTTGCAGCAAGCGACGATCGATATCGGAGTAAAGACTGCGCTGACGATTTTTGATTTCCTCGATGTTGTGGGCCTGAAGCTCAATCTGGCCACGCAATTGTTGAACCTCCTTTTGCAGGGACTCAATGCGCAAGAGCATATCAACCATACCCTGGTTATCGACGAGTCGTTCCACTCGGGCAATGCGATCCTCCACTGACATGCCTGCCGCCGTTGCGGTAAGACTCGTGGTTGGCTCATTGATTGAGACAGCCTGTGCCTGCCCAAAAACCGAAGTACATAGCAACACGCCAATGAAGGACCTGTTCATAAATGACTCTCTTGTAAATTACTTGCCTGAGTATAGAATTTCGACGCGACGGTTTAAGTGCCAGGCCGCCTCGTCATGCCCCAAAGCCACGGGACGTTCTTCACCAAAACTGATTACCTGGATTTGCTGTGCATTAACACCTTGTAACACCATCAACTGCTGCACCGCTTTGGCACGGCGCTCACCCAGGGCCAGATTGTACTCACGACTGCCACGCTCATCGGCGTGGCCCTCAAGGACAATTTTGGTTGAGGGTGTGGCTGATAAATGTGCGGCATGTGCTGCAATGATATCACGCGAATCAGATTTGATATCGCTACTGTCAAAATCAAAATAGATTACACGTGTTGCCAATAAATCAGTCTTCTGCCCAATCGCATTGGTCTTTGTATCGCCACCTTGCTGTGCGCCGAAATGCTGATCCTGATCCTGATCAACCTGCTTGGTGCCGGTACCGCTACACGCCGCCAGGGCGATAGTTAAACCAAGCGAGATTAAAATATTTTTACTCTGTGACATAATAAACTCCTTTTGCGGGTTAATTGTTTGTCTTAAAGGGTGACCAGGCTGGTTCTCGCACATCACCTGACTGTAGTGTTAAGCGTTGCTGCGCATGGCCCGTTGCAGAGACTGCGGCAAGCACACCACGGTTAGCTTTTTCAGTTGCATAAATGACCATACTTCCGTTCGGCGCAAAGCTGGGAGACTCATCCAGACGACCATCCGTGAGTACGGTATAGTTCCCGGAACCCAGCTCCAACAATCCAATGCGGAAACTATCATCGACCCGGTGCACCATCGCGACACTCTTGCCATCGGGGGCGACACTCGCACGGGCATTGTAGTTGCCCTCAAAGGTCAGACGTTGCGGGTAACCCTCTGCACCACGGTCACTGACCACTACGCGATAGAGCTGTGGTCCGCCGCTACGATCAGAGGTAAAAATTATCCCCTTGCCATCGGGCATCCAGCAGGGTTCTGTATCGATGGCGAAATTATTCGTCACTCGCACCAGCGCCTTGCCGATCAAATCGTAGATATATATCTCAGGATTTCCATCCTGTGACAGCGTCATCGCAATTTTTTTACCATCAGGGGACCAGGCTGGCGCGCTATTTAGCCCGGCATAGGCAGCAATCCGATCTACCTGTCGTGTAAATATGTTTTGTGTATAGATCTCGGAACGACCACGACTAAATGAAACATACGCGATGGTGTGACCATCGGGCGACCATGCGGGAGACATTATCGGGGAAGGTGATTGCAGGATAATCTGCTCATTGTAACCATCAGAGTCCGCCACGGCGAGTTGGTAGAGAGCAACTCTCTTCTTATTCCGCGTTTCTGTCACATAGGCAATGTGGGTATCGAAGGCACCACGCACGCCGGTTAATGCCTCATAGATGATGTCGCTGATCTGATGCGCGGTACGGCGCAGGTCATCTGCCTTGGACTGGATGCTGTACCCGGTCAGTTGGGTACCCTTATAAACATCCAGCAACTGGAATTGCACCTGAAAGCCGCCCCCCTTTTCGGGCATAACCCTGCCGACGATCAGATTTGCAACCTGAAGCGTACGCCAATCGGCATAGTTCACCTCTCGCCCCTCATGCGGACGAGAGATCAGGTCCTTGTCAGGTATGGGGA
>JAHEDA010000111.1 GCA_024641445.1 Gammaproteobacteria bacterium | reverse complement strand
TCAGTGCCGGGGCCGATAGCCCACCACCCTGGCGGTTGATGCCCTTGCGATCGGAGAGCTCCCCCCCCATCACCACGCGACAGATAATCTCGTGGCCATTGACCTCGTTGACCCACAACACGATGCGCCCATCATCTAGCAACAGGGTGTCACCACGCTTTACATCGTCGGGTAGTTGTTTGTAGGCGATACCGACGCGTTCAATCGTACCGGCCTTGGCATCGAATTGCGTATCCAGAATAAAGGTTGCGCCATCTTCCAGCATGACCTTCTTGTCTTTGAAACGCTCGATACGGATCTTTGGGCCTTGCAGGTCACACAACACACCGATCTGGCGGCCGTGGGCGCGCGCCCGGTTGCGCATGCGTTCAGCGCGTTCAATATGTTCCTCGGCGGTACCGTGTGAGAAATTGACACGGATGACATCAACCCCAGCCTCGATGATCTTATCCATCATCGCGGGGTCTTCAGTAGCCGGCCCCATGGTCGCAACAATCTTGGTTCGTCTTTGCATAGTTTCCTGTATTGCGTAGCTTGTGAAAGATGCAGGTGACAACAATGGTCACCTGCTCTACGTGATGCTACTTACTTGGCGCGCTCTTCCAGGATCGCCACAGCGGGGAGCACCTTACCCTCAAGGTATTCAAGGAAGGCGCCACCGGCGGTGGAGATATACGATACCTTGTCATAGATATCGTATTTCTGAATCGCAGCGATGGTGTCACCACCACCGGCCAGAGTGAAGGCATTGGTATTGGCAATGGCCATGGCAATCTTTTTGGTGCCCTCGCCGAATTGATCAAACTCAAACACGCCGACGGGGCCGTTCCATACTACGGTACCGGCCTTCATGATGATATCGACCAGTTCCTGTGCAGATTTTGGTCCGATGTCGAAGATCATATCGTCATCGGCAACCGCTCCGGCGTCTTTCAGCACCGCAAGTTCATTGGCATCGAATTTCTTGCCGCAGACCACATCCACTGCAATCGGTATATTGGCATTGCGCTTTTTCATCTTCTCGATCAGCATCTGTGCGGTGGGGACGAGGTCATCCTCGCACAGTGACTTGCCCACGTTCTTACCCGTGGCCTTGAGGAAGGTGTTGGCGATACCACCACCGACGACCATCTGATCAACTTTTTCAGAAAGTGATTCCAATACGGTCAGCTTGGTAGAGACCTTGGAGCCACCCACGATGGCCACCATCGGGCGCTTGGGATTGGCCAGGGCCTTATCCAGTGCATCCAGTTCCTCAGTCAACAGGATGCCGGCGCAGGCGATCGGTGCGTACTTGGCCACACCGTGGGTAGAGGCCTCGGCGCGGTGTGCGGTACCAAAGGCGTCCATGACGAAGACATCACACAGTGCAGCGTACTTCTTCGCAGTCTCATCAACGTTCTTCTTTTCACCCTTGTTGATGCGGCAGTTTTCCAGCACAACGAGTTCGCCCTCAGCAACTTCAAAGCCGCCATTGACCCAATCCTTGATCAGGCGCACCGACTTACCCAGACGCGCGCCGATGTTCTCGGCCACCGGCTTGAGTGAATTCTCTTCGGACCACTCCCCTTCGGTGGGACGACCCAGATGCGAGGTCACCATGACCTTGGCGCCCTGCTTGATACAGTGATTGATGGTCGTCATAGAGGCGGTAATACGCGCATCCGAGGTCACCTTGCCATCCTTGACTGGCACGTTAAGGTCGGCGCGGATGAACACGCGCTTGCCCTTGAGGTTTTGATCAACAAGCTTCTTAACAACCATGATGATTACTCCATAAAATGTTTCAAAGAATTTTGCTAACAAGGCGTTAGCAAAATTCTCTGCTAAATGAGTAGCTGGTAACGAGTGGCTGGTGGCTAGGAAAACAACAGGCGGAGACGGGTGATACCCGTCTCCGCTGTTGCAATTACTTGCTACGCGCTACATGCAACTCGCTACTTACTTGGCGACGTGCTGCACCATACGCAGCATGTTGCAGGTGTAGCCGTACTCGTTGTCGTACCAGGAAACGACCTTGACGAAGGTGCCGTCGAGGGCGATACCGGCCTCGGCATCGAAGGTAGACGGTGCACTGTTACCCACGAAGTCGGTAGATACCACCTTCTCATCGGTATAACCCAGTACGCCCTTCAGTTCACCCTCAGAGGCCTTCTTCATGGCGGCACAGATCTGCTCGTAGGTAGCGTCCTTGTTCAGTTCGACGGTCAGGTCGACCACAGACACGTCAGAGGTCGGAACGCGGAAGGCCATACCGGTGAGCTTCTTGTTCAGCTCCGGCAGTACCTTGCCCACGGCCTTGGCGGCACCGGTGGAGGACGGGATGATGTTCTCCAGGATACCGCGACCACCGCGCCAATCCTTGGAAGAAGGACCGTCAACGGTCTTCTGGGTTGCTGTTGCCGCGTGAACCGTTGTCATCAGACCACGCTTGATTCCGAAGTTGTCATTCAGAACCTTGGCAACAGGGGCCAGACAGTTGGTGGTACAGGAGGCGGCAGAGACGATGGCCTGACCGGCGTAGGTCTTGTGGTTAACGCCGTACACGAACATCGGGGTGTCATCCTTGGAGGGTGCAGACTGCACAACCTTCTTGGCACCGGCCTTGATGTGGGCCTGACAGGATTCAGTGGTCAGGAAGAAACCGGTACAGTCGATAACGATGTCGGCTCCGACGTCACTCCACTTCAGGTTAGCGGGGTCACGCTCGGCGGTCAGGCGGATCTTCTTGCCATTTACCACCATATTGCCACCGTCAACCGAGACATCACCATTGAAACGGCCGTGGACAGAGTCAAACTTCAGCATGTACGCCAGGTACTCCGGGTCGAGCAGGTCGTTGATGGCAACGATCTCGATGTCCTTGAAGTCCTTCGCGACTGCGCGGAACACCATACGACCGATACGGCCGAAACCATTAATGCCGACTTTGATAGCCATGAGATTATCTCCTTCGATAGTTTAATAATAGTTAGATAATTGATTCGACAGTCTTCACCACGTTCTCAACGGTGAAGCCGAATTCCTTGAACAGAACGTTTGCAGGTGCGGATTCACCAAAACGGTTAATTCCAATCACCTTGCCATTCAGACCCACGTACTTATACCAACCATCAGTGACAGCGGCTTCAATCGAAACGCGTGCAGAGACCTTGGCAGGCAGTACGGACTCACGATAGGCCGCATCCTGTTTCTCGAACGCATCTACAGAGGGCATGGAGACCACGCGAATCTTCTTGCCAGACAGTTGCTCAGCCGCCCCCATGGCCAAGGCAACCTCGGAACCGGTCGCGATGATGATGGCATCGGGGGTGCCATTACAGTCCTTCAACACATAACCACCCTTGGAGATATTGGCGATCTGTGCATCGGTGCGGGTCTGATGGGGCAGGCCCTGACGCGTGAAGATCAGACAACTCGGTCCGTCCTTGCGCTCGATCGCGCGGGCCCAGGACACGGCGGATTCCACCGCGTCACAAGGGCGCCATACGGCCATGTTGGGGATCATGCGCAGGGTCGGTATCTGCTCAATGGGCTGATGGGTCGGGCCGTCTTCACCCAGACCGATGGAGTCGTGGGTATAGACGAAGATGCTGCGGATCTTCATCAACGCCGCCATGCGCAGGGCATTACGGGCATATTCCGAGAACATCAGGAAGGTCGCGCCGAAGGGGATCAGTCCACCGTGCAAGGCGATACCATTCATAATGGCGGACATACCAAACTCTCGCACGCCGTAATTGACGTAGTTGGCCTCGACATTGCTGATCATGGGCTTGTAACCCGACCACTCGGTCAGGTTGGAGCCACCCAGGTCGGCGGAACCGCCAAACAACTCAGGTACAACCGGGGCGTAGGCCTCGATCGCGGCCAGGGAGGCCTGGCGGGTGGCCGGGCTCTTGGCCTCGCCATTGACCTTGGCGATGAAGTCGGCCGACTTCTTGGCCCAGTCCTTCGGCAGGTCGCCCTTCATGCGACGCTCCAGCTCGGCGGCCAATTCAGGGTGTGCCTTCTTATAGGCGGCGAACTTGTCGTTCCAGGCCTTCTCGGCCTTGGCGCCCTTGTCCTTGGCATTCCAGCCGTCATAGACATTCTTCGGCACTTCAAAGGCGGCGTGGTCCCAACCCAGGGCGGCCTTGGTCAGGTTGATCTCTTCCTGGCCCAGCGGGGCACCGTGACAGGCGTGGCTACCGGCCTTGTTGGGCGAGCCAAAACCGATGGTAGTCTTGCAGCAGATCATGGTCGGCTTATCGGTCATGGCCTTGGCCTGCTCCACGGCCTTCTGGATCGCCGCCGGGTCGTGGCCATCCACGCCGGGAATCACGTGCCAGCCGTAGGCCTCGAAGCGCTTGGCGGTGTCGTCGGTGAACCAGCCCTCGACGTGACCGTCGATGGAAATGCCGTTGTCATCCCAGAAGGCAATGAGCTTGCCCAGACCCAGGGTACCGGCCAGGGAACAGGCCTCGTGGGAGATACCCTCCATCAGACAGCCATCACCCAGGAAGACATAGGTGTGGTGGTCAACAATGTCGTGCCCCTTCTGATTGAAGTGACCCGCCAGGGCCTTTTCAGCAATCGCCATACCCACGGCGTTGGTGATGCCCTGACCCAGTGGGCCAGTGGTGGTCTCAACGCCGTCGGTGTAACCGTACTCGGGGTGGCCCGGGGTCTTGGAGTGCAGCTGACGGAAATTCTTGAGGTCCTCAATGCTGAGCTTGTAACCCGTGAGGTGTAACAGGGAGTAAATCAACATGGAACCGTGGCCATTGGAGAGGACGAAGCGGTCGCGGTTCATCCACTTCGGGTTGGCCGGATTGTGCTTCATGTGGTCATTCCACAGCACCTCAGCGATATCGGCCATACCCATGGGGGCGCCGGGGTGACCGGAATTGGCTTTCTGGACCGCGTCCATGCTCAGGGCACGGATGGCATTGGCTAGTTCACGACGAGATGACATTGCACTCTCCTGGTTATTTTAAAATGTGTTATGCGTCACCCCCCTAAATAACCGGGGTGACACCCGCCGCGCGTCTTACGATGTGGACGCGTCAGCCCAAAACTCGCTTATTTGTCTGGCTTGCAGTCTCCCGGCCAGTGTGGTCATGCCCCTGATAAATGCCTGTACCCTCGTCTCAAACGGGGTTCACGTATCCCAACGTGGCCAGGGGCTTTTTAAGAGCGGGCGATTTTCCCACTTTTTGGTCGGCACGGGCAAGGGCGCCCCCCAAATGGGCCGGCAACAGATAAGTTAAGCTACGGTAAAGATAAGCAATTTTTATTGTCGACTACGCCGTTTCAGCCAGCGTTTTCGTCTTTCCACTTAATTGAACACCCCATGCTCGGGATTTGATCACGGGGCCCCTGTCCAGTCTGCGCCACAGATACCATGGCCTCGAACAGGTCACGGCGGGCGCTTTCTGGTGCGGTGTCCTTACGGCTGGCATCCAGTCGACCGCGATATTGCAACTCTCCATCGGCGTTGTAACCAAAGAAATCCGGCGTGCAGATCGCACCATAGGCTTTGGCCACGGCCTGGCGTTCATCCAGCAAATAGGGGAAGGGAAAATCGTACTCGGCCGCGATACGCTGCATGTTCTCGAAAGAGTCATCTTCATACTGCACCACATCATTGGACATAATCGCCACGCTCTTGATGCCGTAATCAATCAATTCGCGAGTATCCCGCACGATACGTTCTCGCACGGCCTTCACGTAGGGGCAGTGGTTGCAGATAAACATCACCAGTAGGCCCTTCTCCCCCATGCAATCCTGGAGCGTCCACGTCTTGCCATCGACACCGGGCAAGGAGAAGTCCGGTGCCGCTAGGCCAAATTCACATACCGGTGTCTCAAGACTCACCATGGTGACTCACCTGTTTAAGCAAATGGACGGGCATTGTAACGGAATAAGCCTCCCCTACAAGCCAAATCACTCGGCTCGGCGTGAGCATTTACTTGTAGGCCCAGCATACAGCCGGTAGAATTTGCGCTCATTTCATTAACCTTTTTTATAATACAGGCAAAAAGGAACATCGATGGCTGACTCTTATCTCTTCACCTCTGAATCCGTCTCTGAAGGTCACCCGGACAAGATCTGTGACCAAATCTCTGATGCAGTACTGGACGCAATTCTGGCGCAGGACAAACAGGCACGCGTAGCCTGTGAGACCTTGGTGAAGACGGGCATGGTACTGGTGGCGGGTGAAATCACCACCCACGCCAATATCGACCTGGAAAAACTGGTGCGCGAGACCATTCGCGATATCGGCTACGTGGGCACCGAGATGGGCTTCGACTGGGAGACCTGCGCGGTCCTCAATGCCATCGGCAAACAGTCTGTTGACATCGCCATGGGCGTCGATGACAGCGCCGACCACGAGCAGGGCGCTGGTGACCAGGGCCTGATGTTTGGCTACGCCACCAACGAAACGCCCGTACTGATGCCCGCCCCGATCTTCTACGCCCACCGTCTGGTGCAGCGTCAGGCCGAGGTGCGCAAGAATGGCGAACTGCCCTGGCTCCGTCCCGATGCCAAGAGCCAGGTCACCATCCGCTACGAGGACGGCAAGCCTGTCGGTATTGATGCCGTCGTGCTCTCGACCCAGCACAGCCCCGAGATTGGCCAAAAGGCCCTTGTCGATGCCGTGATGGATGAGATTATCCTGCCGGTATTACCAAAAGAGTGGGTCAATAAGGACACCAAGTTCCATATCAATCCGACCGGCCGTTTCGTAATCGGTGGCCCGGTTGGGGATTGCGGCCTCACCGGTCGCAAGATCATCGTCGATAGCTACGGTGGCATGGGCCGTCACGGTGGCGGTGCCTTCTCCGGTAAGGACCCGTCCAAGGTCGATCGATCCGCTGCGTATGCCGGTCGCTATGTGGCGAAAAATATCGTCGCGGCGGGTCTCGCCGATAAGTGCGAGATCCAGATCTCCTACGCCATCGGTGTGGCGGAGCCCACCTCTATCAGTGTGGACACCTTTGGTACTGGCCGCATCACCGACAAGCGCATCGTCGAGCTGGTACGCGAACACTTCGACCTGCGCCCGAAGGGCCTGATCAAAATGCTCGACCTGTTGCGCCCCATCTACAAGGCCACGGCGGCCTACGGCCACTTCGGTCGCGAGGAGCCCGCCTTCACCTGGGAAAAGACCGACAAGGCCGCCGCACTGCGCAAGGCCGCGGGTATCAAGTAACACTTTGTGACATCAAAGTCGGGGTTGATGGGGTCTCAAACCTTGATCAACCCCGATTACGTTATAAAATACTACTTCTCGATTTAGCTTTCCGTCACTTGAGGGGCGCTGCAGCGGGTCTACCGTCAGGCTCAAGTGTACGTCCCCTAACCGTGTAACAACGGCGCTCACCCACATTAGACAATAATGGAGAGTGAGCATGTCCTCATTTACAGATTTCAAAGTTGCCGATATCAAACTGGCCGACTGGGGTCGCAAGGAAATCCTGATCGCCGAGACCGAGATGCCGGGCCTGATGGCCCTGCGCGAAGAATTCGGCAAGAAGAAGCCACTGAAGGGCGCACGCATCACCGGCTCCCTGCACATGACCATCCAGACCGCCGTTCTGATCGAGACCCTCGTCGACCTCGGTGCCGAGGTACGCTGGGCCTCCTGTAATATCTTCTCGACCCAGGACCACGCCGCCGCCGCGATCGCCGCCGTCGGCATCCCGGTCTATGCCTGGAAGGGCGAGACCCTGGAAGAGTACTGGTGGTGTACCGAAAAGGCCCTGACCTGGCCAGACGGTGAACTGACCAACATGATCCTCGATGATGGCGGTGATGCCACCCTGCTGGTG
>JAHEDA010000423.1 GCA_024641445.1 Gammaproteobacteria bacterium | reverse complement strand
CGGGTGTTTATTGCCCAGGATGCCGGGCTGCTCGCCGCCAGCATCCTGGGCAATAAACACCCGGCGATCCGCGAGGCCCTCAGTGCCTTCCGCCAGCGCCAGACCGATAACGTCCTCGCCCACCCCGATCCCCGAGGCGACTAAATGAAGGTAGGTATCCTCGGCGCCGGTCAGCTGGGCCGCATGCTGGCATTGGCCGGGCACCCCCTCGGTCTGGAGTTCGTCTTCTTCGACCCGGCCAAAGACGCCTGCGCCGCAGTGCTGGGACAACACCTCCAGCGACCCTATTCCGATCAGGACGCGCTGGCGGAGTTCGCCAGACAGGTCGATGTCGCCACCACCGAATTTGAAAACGTTCCCGCCGAGGCCCTGCGCGTGGTGAGTGAACACACGCCGGTATACCCACCCGCCGATGCCATCGCTACTGCACAAGATCGCCTGCTGGAGAAACAGATGTTCCAGCACCTTGGTATCGCCACGCCGGACTTTGCCGCCATCGACTCACATAAGGCCATTCAGGAATTTGCCAGCCAGGGGCCGTGTATCATCAAGACCCGCCGCTTCGGTTACGACGGTAAGGGCCAGTCACGCGTGAAGAGTGCCAGTGACGCCACGGCCGCGTGGGAATGCCTCGGCGAGCTGCCGCTCATCGGCGAGCAGTGGATACAATTTGATCGCGAGGTCTCGATCATCGCCGTGCGCAGTCGTGAGGGTGAGATCGCCTTCTACCCCATTGCCGAGAATGAGCATCGTAACGGCATCCTCGCCATCTCGCAGAGTCGCCCCAATGACCCGATGCAGGCCAAGGCCGAGGACTATGCACGTCGGATACTGGAAGAATTGCAATACGTCGGCACCATGGGCATTGAATTCTTCCAGCGCGGCGATGAGCTACTCGCGAATGAGATCGCACCACGCGTACATAACACCGGTCATTGGACTATCGAGGGTGCCGTCACCAGCCAATTTGAAAATCACCTGCGCGCGATCCTCGGTCTGCCCTTGGGCAGCACCGCTGCGCGTGGCTATAGCCTGATGATAAATTGTATCGGCACGCTACCCAATACTACCGATGTATTGAAAATTCCCGGTGTGCATTTACATCTCTACGGTAAGGACCCCAAACCTGGCCGTAAAATTGGACACATCACGTTTTGTGCCGAGTCCGCAGCGGCAATCAAGCAACACCGCGAGACGCTCAACGGACTCTGTTAAGCGATTCCAATCTCGCCATTGTTAAAAATTGTAAACCACAACTGTTAACGATCGTTACACTGACTCGATAGTTCCTTTGCAAGATATACACTCAGGCAAATAGTAAAGGATGCGATCATGTACACATCTAATCCAGTCTCGGCACTCTCTATACTCTACGTAGAAGACAACCCTGCCAATTTGCGCCTGATCGAGGCCGGCCTGCGCAACATGCCTGAGTTTGCCCTCATCACGGCCAGCGCCGGTGATTCCGGGTTGGAGATGGCCCGGCGTTACATACCCGATATCGTCTTGCTTGATATCAATCTGCCGGGCATGAGTGGTTACGAGGTCCTGGCGAAATTACGCGAGGACACCAGCACACAACATATACCTGCCATCGCCATTAGTGCCGATGCGATGGCCAATGAAGTCGAGCGCGGGATCAAGGCTGGTTTTAATCACTACCTGACCAAACCGATTTGTCTGAAAGAACTCATTGGCCTTCTCAAACTGGAGGTAGAACAGAAAAGGCGTACCGCACAAAAAAACTCATCGCACAATGCATGAGACGGCTGGCAACGCGTGTCAGGAAATAAACTAATTCAAAACAAATGCAGCCTGATTTTTCCTGGCCGGCTCACCTAACAAACCACTCTCAACAAGTGCCTGTCCCAGCGGGGTGTGAGGTAATGCCTTCCCTAACACGCCAACCAGTTTGTCATCGACCAGATTAACCTCTTGCCGCCATAAATAGCGCATCTCCAACAGGCCTCGAAACATCACCGAGAAGGGTGCCATGAGATAAATGGCCCACCATGGGAACTTCCTTAACTGCACGCGCTGGCCGCTCGCTGTCTCGATCGTCTGCGCAAGCTCACGCATGCTCACGCGATAACCCTTGAAGTGAAAGACATTAAATGCACCCAGTGTTTCTCTACGCTTGAGTAAGGCAACCGCTGTGCGCG
>JAHEDA010000422.1 GCA_024641445.1 Gammaproteobacteria bacterium | reverse complement strand
GCGAGAGTCGGTGCAGGTGCTCGAAGACCCGAGTGGAGATGCGCCGCATGGCGCGATAGCGTACACGTGCAAACACCGCATCGCGTAGTTCATTGAATAAACTCCCCGCCATACGCAGGGCACCGTAGGCCAACAATAAGGCGAGGGGCAATAGCAGCAGGCCGCCGTTTGCGACATTGAGGTGATCGACAATGTTCTTTAAGACAAAGGGCACCGCAACGGTTGCCAGCTTCGCCGCAACGAGACTAAGCAGAGAGATAAAAACCCTCCCGCGATATTCCCATATAAACGGGAACATGCGGCTCAAGTTACTCGCGTCTCTGCGCCGACTCTCAGGCTTAGTGGTGTATTTGATGTAGTGATTCACGATGATGTCACGCCCTCGGGTGGCACATTATGACAGAATTCATGCCATGATATCCCGCGCAAACTCGGGGGCAAGCCGGTAAAATGCCCGCATCGTGACGACTACCTCAGGTGATCACGGATTTGACTCAAGACTCAAGTCCGATATATCTAACGGCCTCCCAACGTGTAGTTACCTTACCCACACAATTCAATGTATTATTACGCCTTAATTATTTGAAAAAATAGAATTTTATGATGCACTTGAGTATTTCAGGTTCGGGCCGTCGCCTAGCCAGTTTCGCCATCGCAGTGATTTGGATACAGGGTGGTCTGAGTGAGGCGGCCACCCCTACGGAAGAGGATTTTCTGGGGGATCTCCCCATCGTCATCAGCGCCTCACGCCTGCGTCAACCCATCAATGAGGCGCCGGTCGCCACTACCGTCATTGACCGCGAGATGATCGAGGCCTCGGGCTACACCCAGATCGTGGAACTGCTTCGGCTGGCCCCCGGCTTTCTGGTCGGCTTTGACAGCGGCCACTTTCAGGCGGCGGGTTATCAGATGCTCAATGATGTCTGGTCACGTCGCCTACAGGTCCTAATCGATGGCCGTTCAGTCTACACCCCCATGGCAGGCGGGGTACCCTGGGCCGACCTACCGCTCACCATCAATGACATCGAGCGCATTGAGGTCATCCGTGGCCCGAATGCGGTCAGTTATGGCTCCAATTCCTTTATGGCGATCGTCAACATCATCACGCGTCACGCCTCGCAGGATCGTGGCAACCAGATACAGACCAATCTTGGGCAAAACAATTATGCCGAGGGCATCTATCGCTTTGGTGGCCACACGGATGCGACCGACTACCGTATGAGCATCGGCTATCGTGGCGATGAAGGCCTCATTGGCCGCTACGACTCACGCATCACCCATCTGTTCAACTTTCGCTCGGACTCACGACTCAATCTGCAAGACAATCTGTCAGTCCAGCTTGGCTATACCTACGGGCCAAGACAACTGGACAATATGTTTGATAGCGGCTTCCCGCAGTGGGAGAAGACCATTACGAATGCCTATCAACAGCTCACCTGGCAACGCAACCTCAGCAACGCCAGCGACTGGACAGTCAAGTATTTTCACAACACCTCCTCCAGCGCCAACAACCCCCTTTACGATTATACAGTTTCCGGAAGTCATGTTGCTTATGTCCCCATCGACTACAGCTTCAGTGACGAACGGCATGACCTGGAGATCCAGAAGACCAGTCAGCCCACTGACGACCTGCGCATCGTCTGGGGTGGCAGTCTGCGCCGTGACACGGTGAATGCGCAGTACTACCTGATCGACCCCGTCATGAACGTCGATACCTATCGCCTGTTCGCCACGGGTGAATACCATCTCACCGCCAATACCCTGCTGAATTCCGGACTCATGCTGGAGAACAACCCAATCATTGGTACCGACCTCTCACCCCGCCTCAGCCTCATCCACCATCTCAATGCTGATCATACCCTGCGGCTGAGCGCCTCAAGGGCAACCCGCACACCGGTGTTGTGGGAGGAGTATCCAAATTGGCGAGTCGAGTATGGTGGTAACACTAACTTTGTAATTGTCGATAACGGGGTTGACCTCGTCTCGGAAAAGGTTACTTCGACAGAGGCAGGATACATTGGCCAATTTCTACACCATGAACTCACCCTGGATGCGAAGGTCTTTCACGATGTCTTTACCGACATGCTACATGCCATCAAGACCACGACCTATCTTGGCGACATCGATAATACCGCCCTCTACTACACCAACGACGGCTACTATGAAA
>JAHEDA010000421.1 GCA_024641445.1 Gammaproteobacteria bacterium | reverse complement strand
ACCCAGTACCTGATTGGGGGCACCGGCCGGATTGGTGAGTGGCCCTAACACATTAAAGATGGTACGCACGGCCATTTCACGGCGCGGCCCGATGGCGTGTTTCATGGCACTGTGGTGCATCGGGGCGAACATAAATCCGACACCAACCTGGTGGATACACTGTGCGACCTGCTGTGGGCTGATATCGAGTTTAACACCCGCCGCCTCCAACACATCGGCACTCCCCGACTTACTCGATACCGAGCGATTGCCATGCTTGGCCACCTGGGCTCCGGCGGCGGCGGTGACGAAGGCGGCGGTGGTGGAGATATTGAAGGTGCCGGAGGCATCACCACCTGTACCGCAGGTATCCACCAGGTGTGCGCCACTTACCTCAACGTGCGTGGCCAGTTCGCGCATCACCTTGGCGGCGGCGGCAATCTCATCGACCGTCTCACCCTTCATGCGCAGACCAATCAGAAAGCCACCGATCTGTGCCGGGGTGGCCTCGCCGGTCATGATGGTACGCATCACCAAGGTCATCTCGCCGCTGCTAAGCGGACGCCGCTCTAACATTGCGCGTATTGCCTGCTGCATATCCATAGTCTTTGCCTGTGTCGGGTTTATTCAGATGGCGATTGTCACGCCTGTACCTACAAGGGTCAAGCCATTGGGCGGCGCAGGATAAACAGAAACAGTACCAGCGCGATCACTTGAAACGTCATCATGCCCAGGGCCAGTGCCGTCAGCGAGTGAAACAACAGTGGCGTCAACAGGCCCGCCACCAGGGCGTTGCTACCCATCTGTAGAAAGCCCTGCATCGACGAGGCCATACCACGATTTTTTGGAAAACAGTCCAGGCCCATAATGGTAAGCACCGGCATCATAAATGACATGCCGATGGCATACAGCGCGGGGGTCAGTAGAGCGGTATAAACATTACCCGTAAGCAACTCGGCCTGCATCACATTCAACACTGAGGCCAGACCCATGACGCTGAGGCCTACTCGCAGGATTCTGTAGGGCGGCCAGTGTTCGGCAATCTTGCCCGCCAGAAATGAACCCAGCATCACACCCGATACCAATGGCACAAAAAGGCGCCAGAAGTCGGTGGCCCCAAAGCCGAGCAGGTTATAGAGGATATTGGGCGCGGCAGTAATATACAGAAAGAACGCACCGAAGTTCAGGCTCATGGCAATCGCCAACAACATGAAACGCCCGTGGCGTAGCGCCATGGCATAGGTGCGTAATAAATAAAGCGGGTGAATGGACTGACGATGCTCTGGCGCCAGGGTCTCGTGCATCTGCTGCGTCACCAGCCACAGCATCAACGCGGCGAACAGCGCCAGAAACCAGAACACCGCATGCCAACCCCAGAGTGTATGCAACCAGCCACCGATCACCGGTGCCAACGCAGGTGCCAGGGCAAACCAGAGCATGATGTGTGACATAATCTTCTGCGCCCGTGGGCCCGTGACCACATCGCGGATCATGGCGCGACCCACTACCATGCCGGCACTGGCGAAGATGCCCTGGCCTGCACGCATCAGTAACAGGGATTGAATATCCTGCGTGAGGGCGCAGGCAATCGAGACCACGATATAACCCGCAAGGCTCAGCATCACCACGCGACGACGGCCGAAGGTGTCAGAGATCGATCCGTAGAAGAGATTCATAATGGCAAACCCGGCCAGATAAAAACTCAGGGTCTGCTGCATCTGCACCGGCGTCGCATGCAACTCGCTGGCAATCGCAGGAAAGGCGGGCATGTAGGCGTCGATACTAAAGGGTGCCAACATTGCGAGTGCCGCCACAATGAGTGTGAGCCAGAAGGGTGAAACCGGGGAGACCGTGTTTTGCATAGCGTCCTGTGCGAGTTGCCGCGTCGCGGATTATTCTTCGTCCAGTGCCTTGCGCAGGTGCACCGGCTCACCTTGTTTGCGCAGACGCAGGTTGAGCATCTCGACACCTACTGAGAAGGCCATGGCAAAGTAGATGTAGCCTTTGGGAATGTGCATATCGAGTCCCTCGCCCACCAATGCTATACCGATGAGGATCAACAGGCTTAATGCCAACATCTTCAGGGTCGGGTGTTCATCTATGAAGGCACTGATCGGACGCGAGGCCCACATCATAATGACGACTGCAATCACGATCGCCGCGATCATGATCTCGACATGTTCTGCCAGCC
>JAHEDA010000420.1 GCA_024641445.1 Gammaproteobacteria bacterium | reverse complement strand
CCTCGATACCGAGCCGGATAGTTCAGTGTACAAACCCGACTCGTTGTTCATCGAGGCGCTCAAGTAAATGAGAATCGCCATTGTGAATACCTATGCCAATGAGGGCGGCGCGGCGAGGGCGGTTTACCGCCTTCATTGCGGGCTTAAGCATATCGGACATGAGTCCAGATTATATGTGCGGCATGGATCAGGTGTCGGTGTCGTGAAATATACGCCGAAGATTTTGCAGCCAAAGCGGCCATCGTTGGCGGCCAGGCTCTGGAGGAGAATCCGGCCAAAGCCCGAACCGCTCTCGTTTTCTCAGTATGCATCAAGCCGTCCATCTGGATTGGAAATGTACAGTGATGGCCGTTCCCCCTTTGGCGCAGACACGCTGGGCGACATTCTATTTAGTGATGTGATCAACCTGCATTGGGTAGCTGATTTTGTCGATTACAACCTGTTGCCTTTACTGGCCAGGAAGCCGCTGGTGTGGACGCTTCACGACATGAACCCCTTCACCGGTGGCTGCCATTATGACGATGGTTGTCGCAAACACAGGGATTCATGTGGCGCATGCCCACAACTAGGTTCATCAACAAATGAAGATCTTTCAAGGGAGGTATTCCTTCAAAAGCAAACTGTATTTGGCCAAATCGATCCAGACCAACTTCATGTGGTCACGCCCTCGAGGTGGCTTGCGCAGGAGGGAGCGCAAAGTGCATTGTTGAAGCGTTTTCCGTTCTCGGTCATTCCAAATGGGCTGAATACGAATGCTTTTGCTCCACGCAACACGGAGGGATTGCGGGAAACTCTGGGGATACCAGCCGACTACAAGGTCATTTTGTTTGTTGCGGATTCCGTTGAAAATAAAAGAAAGGGTATGCGATACCTCGTGGACGCACTTGCTGCGCTCAAAGATCCCGGAAAAATAGCGCTACTATCAGTTGGTAGAGGAGAGGTGGAGATACCAGGTTCAGTCAGGATTATCCGAATTGGTCACGTTGAGAGCGAACATTTACTTTCGATGTTATACAGTCTTGCCGATATATCAGTGATCCCGTCGTTGCAGGATAATCTGCCCAATACCGCACTCGAATCGATAGCGTGCGGCACACCCGTCGTGGCATTCGATGTGGGCGGCATTCCAGACATAGTGAGAAATGGCGAGACTGGGGTGATTGTCAGATCGGGTGATGTGCTTGGTTTAAAATCGGCGATCGAAGGTATATTGTCGAATGACAGTCTGCGAGAAGCAATGTCACGCAATTGCCGTACTCTGGCTTTGCAAGAATATTCCGAGGAAGTGCAGGCGAATAGGTATGCGGTACTCTACGAATCTGTGATCAGGTCATAGAGACGCTATGTCGGGATATATTTCTTCGCCCCCTTCGCTTCCCTTGATATTCTGTGGAGAATAGGCGAGCCAGGGGTTTGTAGTGTCTAAGGCATCCGATACCATTTATAACTATGAGTCTATTAAACAGATGCTAAGTTTGGGGGGAGCGCAAGTGACCTTCGCGTGGCTTTTGAGAATTTTTTGGGGCAAGTAAATCACGTAGATATGGCTAAAGATAATACACAACAGAGCGGGTCAGACGTGGGCAACTTGAGGTGCGTGGATGAATTGAAACATAAATTAGAGGTGGCAAACGACAAACTGAAAGATAAGGAAAGGCTCATTCAGTCTCAAAATGACTTGATACAACGACAAAAAGACGAGATCGAAAAAAAACAGAAGCTCAAGGAGGAAATGCTCGTTTTTTTCTATTTTTTCAGGCCATTCGTACTGCCACTGGTGTGGCTTTCTCGGCCGATTTATAAGTCTTACAAATCACTAAAGCCGCGGCTTGGAAGGCTGAATCAGTATGAACCGCGCGAATTCAAGCTTCCATCCAGCTATACCAAGAAGCCTCCCCTAGTGAATTTTCCAAAAATTTCTATTGTAACGCCATCGTTTAACCAGTCGCAGTTCCTGGAGCACACTCTGCAGAGCGTCATCAGTCAGGCATATCCTAATCTGGAGTTTTACGTGCAAGATGGTGGGTCAACAGACGGAACTGTGGCGATTCTTGAACGTTATAATGAGCGACTGACTGGATGGATATCATTTGCAGATGGTGGTCAGTCTCAAGCAATCAACGCGGGATTTTCTAAAACGTCTGGTGAAATTATGGCCTGGCTGAATTCTG